>NZ_JBFOCN010000028.1:0-35381 GCF_040907815.1 Aeromonas sp. s6 | reverse complement strand
GGCGCTGTCCCAATTACATGTTGAAAGGCTAACCTTGAAGTAGGTCATCACCCTGAGGGCCTCCATCATGGATACCCAAGCCTTTCAACATCTACTGTCTCTCTTTCCACAGCTCACCATGCGCCAGCGTCGCCTCGCGCAACATGAACTCACTACCCCTCACCCAATCACCTCGCTGGCCGCTCAACTCCCCGCTTGTCGATGTTGCCCTCACTGTCAGGCCGAGGCTACGCAGTTGGCTCCCTGGGGTTGGAGTCGAGGGCTGCGTCGTTATCGCTGCAAGCAGTGTCTACGCACCAGTTCCGTTCTCACCAAGACGCCTCTGGCTCGACTTCGCAAGGCACAATGCTGGGAAGACTACGCCCAGGCCCTCATCGACGGTCTGACCGTCCGACAGGCTGCCGTCCGCTGCGGAGTCTGTAAAAACACCGCCTTCTTGTGGCGTCACCGCTTCCTGAAAGCCATGGCGAGTCACCAGGCGGCACGGGAAGGGGGTATCGTCGAGGTTGATGAGACCTTCTTCTTGGAGTCGTTTAAAGGGCAACGTGGTTTGCCCCGCCCGGCCCGCCACCGTGGGGGCAAAGGCCGTACCCGAGGCACAGGGCCGGATTACATCCCGGTGATGGTGGTTCAGGACCGGGCTGGTCACCATGCGGATTTTCAGTTGGAGAAAATGAATGCCGAGACGGTGATAGCTGTTTTGACACCCCTTGTCTCGTCAGATGCGGTGTTGTGTAGCGACGGCGCCGGGGTGTATGCCAGTTTCAGCAAAGCGCAGGGAGTGACCCATCAGGTCGTGCGCAATCGCCAAGGCGAGCGTGTGGTTGGCGCGTACCATATCCAGCATGTAAACGGATATCACCGTCGGTTGAAAGAGTGGATGGAGCGGTTCCATGGGGTAGCGACCCACTATCTGAGAAATTATCTGGGTTGGCGAAGGATGTTGGAGCGCTACGGGCGGGAAGTGAATGTGCCACGTTGCTTGCATGAGGCGCTGGGGCGCCCCATGCAACACGTAATTGGGACATAGCCTTTTGAATGCGGGGGAAGGGGGATCTCTGCTACCCGGCAGTCGGTGGCCCAGGGCACGCCGTGTCCGGGTCGAAGAGGGCCTCAGGAGGGATGCGTGGGGGAGCAGATCCTGCCAGGTAGGCGTTTTGCGGGAGCAGACGGGTATCTTCTGTTATTTCTTCGGCCTTTCTTGGGGCATAATCTCGCCCAGTAATGATCAACAGCCGGGCCAGTCCCGAGAGAAGACGCGCGATGAAGATATTGGTGATCGGCCCCTCCTGGGTCGGCGACATGGTGATGTCCCAGAGCCTCTACAAGGCGCTCAAGAGCAACCACCCGGGCAGCGAGCTCCATGTGATGGCGCCGGCCTGGTGCGTTGCGCTGCTGGAGCGCATGCCCGAGGTGGACAAGGCCATCCCCATGCCGCTTGGCCACGGTGACTTCAAGCTGGGGGCACGCCGCCGCCTTGGCAAGCAGCTGGCGGCCGAGAAGTACGATCAGGCTATCGTCCAGCCCAACTCCATGAAGTCGGCCCTCATCCCCTGGTTTGCCAGGATCCCGGTGCGCACCGGCTGGAAGGGGGAGCACCGCTTCGGTCTGCTCAACGATATGCGCAGCAACAAGCAGGCCTTCCCGCTGATGGTGGAAGGCTATGTGGCTCTGGCCTACCCCAAGGGGCAGATGAAGAGCCGGGACGACATTCCCGCTATTCCCCATCCCTCCCTGCACGTGGATCTCATCAACCAGGGCAAGGCGCTGGAGCGGCTCGGCCTGAATCGTGCCCGCCCTGTGCTGGTGCTCTGTCCGGGGGCCGAGTTCGGCCCGGCCAAACGCTGGCCGGAAGGGCACTACGCCGTGGTGGCGCAAAAGCACCTCGACGAGGGATGGCAGGTGTGGATCTTCGGTTCGGGCAAGGACGTGGACGTGGCCAACACCATCCGCGATCGGATCAACCCCCTGTCGCGCCCCAACTGCCACGTGCTGGCGGGCAAGACCAGCCTGCACGAGGCGATCGATCTGATGGCGCTGGCCGGTCGGGTCATTGCCAACGACTCGGGCCTGATGCACGTGGCGGCCGCCCTCAACCGGCCGCTGATCGGCGTGTACGGCTCCACCTCGCCCCTCTATACCCCACCGCTGGCGGACAGGGTCGAGATCGTCCACACCGACATCGAGTGCCGCCCCTGCTTCAAGCGCACCTGCAAGTTCGGCCACCTCAAGTGCCTGATCGAGCTGATGCCGGAACAGGTCATCGAGGCGGGAAATCGGCTGGAGCGTGGTGAAACGGCAGATCTGACCATAGTGCGGCAGCCGGTGGAATCCTCTGCTGCTGAACCAGGTAATAGCTAGCATGATCTACCGGTTGCTCTACAACCTGCTGATCCACCTGGGGTTGCCCCTGGCGCTGCTGGCGCTCTACAAGCCCAAAAAAGGCAAGCCCGGCTTCGGGGCGCGCTGGGCCGAGCATCTGGGACGATTGCCGCCGACCGGACAGGAGGCTCCCCTCTGGATCCATGCGGTGAGCGTGGGGGAGACCCTGGCCATCACCCCCTTCATCCGCGCCCTCAAGGCCGAGCGCCCCGAGCTGCCCATCCTGCTCACCACCACCACCCGCACCGGCGCCGAACAGGCGGCCAAGCTCGGGGAGCTGGTGGTGCACCGCTATGCGCCTCTCGACTATCCCTGGGCCGTCTCGGCGTTTCTGAGCACCGTCAAGCCCCGCGCCCTCTGGGTGATGGAGACCGAACTGTGGCCGAACTGGCTGGCGGCCTGCGAGGCACGGCACCTGCCAGTGACCATCCTCAATGCCCGCCTCTCGGAGCGATCCTGTCAGCGCTATGGTCGCTTCCAGGGCGCATTCGATGCCCTGAGCCGGCCGTTGACCCATCTGCTCTGTCAGCATCAGGATGACGCCGACCGCTTCGCCCGCCTCGGCATCGATCGTTCGCGGCTGGCGGTGACCGGCTCCATCAAGTTCGATATCCAGTTTGGTGACGAGGTGCAGGCCAAGGGGCGCGCCCTGCGCCAGCAGCTGGGCGCCGAGCGGCCGGTCTGGATCGCCGCCAGCACCCATCTGGGTGAGGACGAGCAGGTGCTGGCCGCCTTCGATCTGCTGCTCAAACGCCATCCCGACGCGCTGCTCATTCTGGTGCCACGCCACCCCGAGCGGTTCGACCGGGTGGCCGAACTGTGTGCCCCTTATGGCTGCGTGCGGCGCACCAGTCATGCCGCGGTTGGAGCACAGGATAAGGTCTATCTCGGCGATACCATGGGCGAGCTGCCGCTGATGCTGGCGGCGGCGGATCTCGCCTTTGTCGGTGGCAGCCTGGTGCCCGTGGGCGGTCACAACCTGCTGGAACCGGCGGCGCTGGGCAAACCCTGCCTGACCGGCCCCGTCTATTTCAACTTCAGCGACATCACCCGCCAGCTGGTGGCCCAGGGGGGCGCGGCCGTGGTGGCGGACGCCGAGGCGCTCGGCCACCGGGTGAGCACCCTGCTCGGCGATGCACCTGCTCGCCGCGAGATGGGGGAGCAGGCCCGCGCCGTGGTGCTGCGCAATCAGGGGGCGCTGGCGCGCACCCTCTCCCATTGCCTCGCCAGCCTGGAAAGTGACGACTGAGGCGGGGCGGCGTGGTGGCCGCCCCGCCAGCATGTCTGCCAAACCCCGGGAGACAATCCGCGCCTCTTTCCTTTATGCTCTGCCCTTTGCCCCTGACCCTGTGATGCTCCGATGAACCGCGCTCCCCTGCTGTTGATGATACTGGTCACCCTGCTGGCCGCCGCTGGCTGGCTCTTCTCGAAAGAGGCGATTCGCGAACTGCCCACCGCCGCCTTTATCGGCAGCCGCTTCCTGCTGGCCGCCCTGCTGCTGTTGCCGCTCGCCTGGTTGCGCGAGCCGCCCCCCAGTGGCTCACAACTGCTGCGCGCCGCCGGGTGCGGCACCTTGCTCGGGGCCAGCCTGCTGTTCTGGGTTACCGCCATCAGCCAGAGCGATGCGCTCGGCAGTGGCGCCTTCATCATGAGCGTGGCCACCCTGATGGCGCCGCTTGCCGCCTGGGCCGCCTTCAAGGCCAGACCCGGCCGTCACTACTGGCTGACTCTGCCCGTGGCCGTCGCGGGTCTGCTGCTGCTCTCCAGCAGCACCCACTGGGGCGTGTCGCTCTCCCTGTTCTGGTTTCTGGCGGCGGCCGCCACTCTGGGGGTCCAGCTCGCGGTGCACCGCCACTTCGCCCAGTCCATCCCTCCTACCTGGCTCACCTGCATCCAGTTGGCGGTGACCGGACTGCTCGGCACCCTGCTCTCCCTGCTGACCGAGCAGTGGCCCGCCAGCATCGGCACTGGTATCTGGGGCTGGTTTGCGGCCAGCGTCCTGATCGCCACCACATTGCGCTACTGGCTGCTCACCCGCGCCCTGAGCCGGATGACCACGGCCCACGCCGCCCTGCTGATGCTGCTCGAACCGGTCTGGACTCTTATCCTGAGCACCCTCTTCTATGACGAACCCCTGGGCCCCGCCAAGCTGGCCGGCGCCGGCCTGGTGCTGGGCGCCCTGGTGCTCTACCAGCTTCCCCTGCTGCTGCGCAGCCGAAGGCTGAAGTCACCGGTCTAGCCTGCGCGGGTGGGGGATGCATAGAAAAGAAGGAGAGGGTCTGCATGGCAGACCCTCTTTGCGTGATGGTACATGTCGGGCTCCCTTTGCTCGGGGTTGCCATCAGTCAGGCGGCTGAGCGCTGCGGGAAACGAACATAAAAAAGCCCCCGGGTGGCGGGGGCTGGTGCATCGATGAGGGAGATCACTCGATGTTCTGGATCTGCTCGCGCATCTGCTCGATGAGCACCTTCAGCTCGACGGCGGACTGGGTCACCTCGGCGTTGATCGACTTGGAACCGAGGGTGTTCGACTCGCGGTTGAACTCCTGCATCATGAAGTCGAGACGACGGCCACAGGCGCCACCCTTCTTCATGATCTTGTTGGTTTCGCTGATGTGCATCTCCAGGCGATCCAGCTCTTCGGCCACGTCGATCTTCTGGGCCAGCAGCACGATCTCCTGCTCGATGCGGGCCGGGTCCAGCTCCACCTTGGCTTCGGCCAGCCGGTCGGTGAGCTTCTGGCGCTGCCACTCGATGATCTGCGGCAGGTGCTCGCGCACCTTCTTCACTTCTACCTGGATGCCGGCCAGACGCTGTTCGATCAGCGCCTTGAGGTTGGCCCCTTCGCTGGCGCGGGAGGCGAGGAAATCTTCCATGGTCAGGTCAAATCCGCCGAGCAGCTCGGTGGCGACCACGTCCATGTCCTGCTCGGCGGCGGCCATGACCCCCGGCCAGCGCAGCACATCGACCGGGTTGAGCTGGCCCTGGCCCGCCTCTTTCATTACCCAGTTGGCGCTGTCGATGATCAGCTTGGCCAGCTCTTCATTAATATGGAGCTGGCTGGCGGCGGCTTGCGCGGCCTCGAAGCGCAGGTTGCACTCCACCTTGCCGCGCTGCAGCTTGGCGCGGAAGCGCTCACGCAGAACCGGCTCCAGGCTGCGCAGTTGTTCCGGCAGGCGAATGTAGGTCTCCAGATAGCGCTGGTTGACCGAACGAATTTCCCAAACGGCTGTGCCCCAGTCGCCCTTGAGTTCCTTGCGGGCGTAGGCGGTCATGCTGTGAATCATTGATTGTTCCGGGCTTGATGAAGTGTGGGGCCAGTATACTCAGCCAGGCCTGCTCCGTCAGCCGACGAGGTGGTTTTAGCGGCTGATATTTGAGTAGCGATCGCTTATACTCCTGCGCCAATTCAGCCAGCCCAGAGGTCCGTCCCATGTCACGTCCCAGCGATCGCACTGCCGCGCAGCTTCGTCCGGTCACCATTACCCGCCACTTCACCAAGCATGCTGAAGGGTCCGTGCTGGTGGAATTCGGCAACACCCGCGTGCTCTGCACCGCCAGCGTTGACACCAGCGTGCCTCGCTTCCTGAAAGGGAAGAACCAGGGCTGGGTGACTGCCGAATACGGCATGCTGCCGCGCTCCACCCACTCCCGGATGAACCGCGAAGCGGCCTCCGGCAAGCAGAGTGGCCGCACTCTGGAGATCTCCCGGCTGATCGCCCGCTCCCTGCGCGCCGCAGTAGACCTGACCGCGCTGGGTGAGCACTCCATTACCGTTGACTGCGACGTGCTGCAGGCCGACGGTGGCACCCGCACCGCCGCCATCACCGGTGCCTGCGTGGCGCTGGTGGATGCGCTGAACTGGATGGTCGAGAAAGGCATGCTCAAGCAGAGCCCGCTCAAGCAGATGATCGCTGCCGTCTCCGTCGGTATGTATGAAGGGGAAGCCATCTGCGATCTGGAGTACATCGAAGACTCCGCCGCCGAGACCGACATGAACGTGGTGATGACCGAAGATGGTCGCATCATCGAGGTGCAGGGTACCGCGGAGGCCGAACCCTTCACCCACGAGGAGCTGCTGGAGATGCTGGCGCTCGCCAAGGGCGGCATCGCCGACATCATTGCGCTGCAGAAGCAGTCACTTTCCTGATACCAGGACCTGTTGATGTTTCGGCACAAGTCGCGTTGCAGTGTCCAAGGATGCCAGGCTAGGCGCAGGATGCCGCCAATGGTTATTCCCTTGGCAAGTCCTGCAACAACGCATGGCATCCTTTGCCACGCAACCCGTAGGGACGGGTCTGTTTTTGTGCATAACGTCGTTATTCGATGCCTCGTTTGGATTACCAAACTTCGCATCTCATGCCTAGTTCTGCGCAAAAACCGACTCCGTCGCGGCTGTGACGAAGCGTCAACAGATCCTGCAAACGCGGCATTGACCGCGTTTTTTTATACCCCCACACAAGTAAACGACAAGCCAAGCAAGGAGCCAGAATGAAAGCCTACCAGCGTCAATTTATCGAGTTCGCCCTGGAGAAGCAGGTCCTCAAATTCGGTGAATTTACCCTGAAATCCGGTCGTAAAAGCCCCTACTTCTTCAACGCCGGTCTGTTCAACAGCGGCCGCGATCTGGCCCGTCTCGGCCGCTTCTATGCCGCCGCCCTGATGGATGCCGGCATTGAGTTCGACGTGCTGTTTGGCCCGGCCTACAAGGGGATCCCCATCGCCTCCGCCACCGCCGTGCAGCTGGTGGAGCAGCACGACGTGGACGTGCCCTGGTGCTTCAACCGCAAGGAGGCCAAGGATCATGGCGAGGGTGGCAATCTGGTGGGCAGCCCGCTCAAGGGGCGGATCATGCTGGTGGACGATGTCATCACTGCCGGCACCGCCATCCGCGAATCCATGGATCTGATCCAGGCCAACGGCGCCTCCCTGGCTGGCGTGCTGATCGCGCTGGACCGTCAGGAGAAGGGCAAGGGCGAGCTCTCCGCCATTCAGGAGGTGGAGCGTGACTACGGCGCTCACATCATCGCCATCATCCAGATGAGCGACTTGATCCAGTATCTGGAAGAGAAGCAGGCCGAACAGCCGGAGCTGGCGGCGCAACTGGCCGCCATGAAGGCTTACCGCGCCCAGTACGGTATCTGAGTCGCCGCGCATACCGCGCAATAGTTGAAGGCGGCGCCCGTTTGTTCTCTGGCAGCAAACGGGCGCCGTTTTTTCATCTGCAAAAAGTGGATCATGTGGCTTGAGCTTACCCTTACAGTAAAGGTTAGGGTTTGCCAGTCGGCGTTTTGTGGTGCCGACGGGTTCCTGGGAGGAACAACATGATCACTCATCTTCAATCACCCATTCATCTGCAGTTGCCGCTCAGCGGCATGAGCTGCGCCAATTGCGCCGGCCGCATCACGACCGCCCTCAACAAGCTCGATGGGGTATCGGCCACCGTCAACTTCGCACTGGAGCAAGCCGCCATCGAGCTGGCCAGCTCTGACCGTTTGCCGGCGGTGCTGGAGAGCATCAAGGCGCAGGGTTACGACTACGGCAGTGAGACCATATTGTTTCAAATCACCGGTATGACCTGTGCCGGTTGCTCGGCCCGCCTGCACAAGATGCTGGCGGCGCTGCCCGGCGTCATCTCCGCCGACGTCAACTTCTCCATCGAGCAGGCCCGGATTGTGCTGGTACCCGGGATGCAGACGCCCGCGGCCCTGCGCGAGCAGATCGAGGCCCTCGGCTTTGGCGCCCAACTGGCGCAAGGCTCGGCCAGCGGCCGCCGCCAGCAGTTGCTGGAGCGGGAAGCGCAGGAGGCCGCCAGCGCCCGTCAGGCGCAAACCCGGGTCATCGTCTCGGCTTTGCTTACCCTGCCGCTGCTGGCGGGGATGCTGGCCATGGCCGGGTTGTTCCCCTGGCATCTGCCCGCCTGGCTGGAGCTGCTGCTCGCCACCCCTGTGCAGTTCTGGATTGGGGCCCGCTTCTATCGCGGCGCCTGGCTCGCCATCAAGAACCGCTCCGCCAACATGGATGTGCTGGTGGCGACCGGTACCAGTGCGGCCTACTTCTACAGCCTCTATCTGCTGCTTAATCTGGGGGTGGCCGCCAGTGGCCAACTCTACTTCGAGGCGAGTGCCATCATCATTACCCTGATTTCCCTCGGAAAACTGCTGGAAGCGCGAGCCAGACGCAGCACCCAGTCCGCCATTCGCGAGTTGATGGCGCTGCGGCCGGAAACCGCCACCGTCTGGCGCGGCGAGCGCTGGCAGAGCGTCGCCATCGACGAGGTGCTGCGCGGCGACAGGCTGCGGGTGCTGGTGGGGGAACGGGTACCGGTGGACGGCAGAATCGTGAGCGGTGAGAGTGAGCTGGACGAGTCGATCCTCACCGGCGAGAGCCTGCCGGTGCCGCGCGGTGAGGGCGACAAGGTGCTGGGCGGTGCCATCAACCGCTCCGGCGTGCTGGAAATTGAAGCCACTACGGTGGGGGAGGACTCCAGCCTCAGCAAGATCATCGCCCTGGTGGAGAGTGCCCAGATGGGCAAGGCGCCGCTGCAACAGCTGGTGGACAAGGTCTCTGCCGTGTTCGTGCCGGTGGTGATGGCCATCGCCCTGTTCACCCTGCTGGTGTGGTACGCCATCAGTAACGACTTCGGTCAGGCGCTGCTGGCGGCGGTGGCCGTGCTGGTCATCGCCTGTCCCTGTGCGCTGGGGCTGGCGACGCCGGCGGCCATCGTCACCGGTACCGGGGTGGCGGCGCGCCACGGCATTCTGATCAAGGATGTCGATACCCTGCAAAAGGCCCACGCCATCAAGGCGCTCATCTTCGACAAGACCGGCACCTTGACCCAGGGCCGGCCGGTGCTGGCGAGCTGGAGCGGCAACGACGAGCAACTGCGCCTCGCTGCCGCTCTGCAGCAGGCGAGCGAACACCCGCTGGCGCTGGCCATGCGCGAGGCGGTCGACAAGGAGGCGATGCTGCCCCAGCCCGACGCGGTGGAGGTGCGGGTCGGTGCCGGTATTGTCGGTCAGGTGGCGGGCCATAGGGTCGCCATCGGCAATGGCTCTTTGCTGGCCCAGCTCGACATTGCAGTGCCACAACAGGGTGAACAAGCCGCCGACGGCGCGACCCGGGTCTGGGTGGCCATCGACGGTGTGGTGGCTGGCATTGCGGCGCTGGCCGATACCCTGCGCCCCGAGAGCCCGGATGCCATCGCCACCCTGCGTCAGCGCGGCATCGCCAGCTGGCTGGTGAGCGGTGATGCGGCGGCGCCGGTGGCCCATATCGCCGCCAAGCTGGGGCTGGACGGGGCCTTTGACTCCGTGCTGCCAGCCGGCAAGGTGGAAAAAGTCGAGGCGCTGCGGGCGCAAACCAGCGGGCTGGTCGCCATGGTGGGAGACGGGGTAAACGACGCCCCGGCGCTGGCGGCGGCGGATGTGGGTATCGCCATGGGCTCCGGCTCCGACGTGGCGATGGAGACCGCCTCCATCACCCTCATGCGATCCGACCCGCGGCTGGTGGCCGATGCCATCGACATCTCGGCGGCCACCTGGCGCACCATCCAGCAGAACCTGTTCTGGGCCTTCGTGTTCAACATCATCGGCATTCCGCTGGCGGCACTGGGTTACCTCAGCCCCGAGCTGGCGGGGGCGGCCATGGCCTTGAGCAGCATCACCGTCTTGAGCAATTCCCTGTTATTGAAGCGCTGGCAGCCCCGGGCGGGCAGCCTGCGTGCATCTGAATCCCAAAGGAGTCATTCATGAACATCAGCAAGGTCGCCAAGGCCACCGGCCTGACCGCCAAGACCATCCGCTACTACGAGAGCATCGGCCTCATCTCGTCGCCTGTGCGCAGCGACAACGGGTATCGCAGTTATACGGATGCCTCCCTGCGGGAGCTGCGCTTCGTCAAGCGGGCGCGGGAGACCGGCTTCAATCTGGAGGAGTGTCAGGAGCTGCTGGCGCTCTATCGGGACGAGCACAGAACCAGTGCCCAGGTGAAGAAGCTGGCCCAGGAGAAAATCGTCGATCTGCGCTCCCGCATCGCCGGTTTGCAAGCCATGCTCAGCGCCCTCGAGGAGGTGGTGAGCTGCTGTCACGGAGATGCGAATCCCCAGTGCCCCATCCTCGACGAGCTGGAGAAAGGGTGAGGGAGGGCTGCGCCATTCGACCCTGCAGAAAAGGGTCTGTCGGGGCCTGTACGGGAGAGGACGCGCTGAGTGGCAGCTTAATAGCGGTCGATTGATTGTTGAGCAGGAAAGGGGAGTGTTAAACTGTGCGGCTCTTGTACAGGGAGTACCCAGTTGACACAGAGTGTGAAATATCAGGTGCGGCGGGCCATCATGGTCCAGCTCTATACCCACGCCTCCTTCAGCCTGCCTTGCCTGGGGCTGCTGGCGATCAGCTGGAGCCTGCTGTTCCACGATTACCTGCCGGCCAGCGAGTCGCTGGGCTGGCTCGGTCTGGTCCTGCTGCTGTTGCTGGGGCGCTGGTGGCATCTGCGCTGGCGCCAGCCCAGGCTGGCGGAGCTTCCGCTGCCGGTGCTCGAGCGCGAGCTCTTTGTCGGGGTGACCATCACCTCCATCATCTGGGCACTGGGCGTGCTGCTCTATATGGACAAGCTGCCCGACACCTATCGTGCCGCCATGATGATGCTCTCCAGCCTGATCCTGACCGGCAGCGCCATCATGCTGTTCGGCAGCCGTCGTACCCTCTATGGGGCCGTGCTGCCCCTCGGGTTTGCCATGTTGTTCGAGCTCAGTGGCGGCAACACCCAGGAGCGTATCGTCTCCTGCATGCTGGCGGGGTATCTGTTCGTCTTTCTGCCCACCCTGCTGCGGCGCCTGCGGCGGGATCAGGTGGCCTCTCTCTACCACAGTTTTTCCAATGCGGATCTGGTGGCCGAGCTGAAGGCGGTCTCCGAGCACCTCAAGCTCACGTCCCGCCTCGACGGTCTGACCGGCATCGCCAACCGGGCCCACCTCGACGACTCCCTGGCGCGCGCCTGGCGTCGCTGCCACCGTGCCAGGGCGCCTCTTTCTCTGGTGCTGGTGGATGTGGACTACTTCAAGCAGTTCAATGATCACTATGGTCACCAGGTGGGGGACCAGTGCCTGCAACAGGTGGCGAGCCTGCTGGCCGAAGTGCTGCGGCGGGAAGACGATCTCGCTGCCCGTTACGGCGGAGAGGAGTTCGCCCTGCTGCTGCCCTGCACCACCTTGCAGGGGGCCATGCAGATCGCCGAGCAGGTGCGTACCTCGTTGCGAGCTCTCGGCATTCCCCACCACAAATCCCGGGTCTCGGGGCGGGTCAGTTGCAGCTTCGGGGTGGCGACCCTGGTGCCGGATCAGCATCACTCCATTGCCGAGCTCATCCAGAAAGCGGATGCGGCGCTCTATCAGGCCAAGCATAATGGCCGGGATCGTATCGAAGTAGCCTTGATGGGTAAGGTTGCCTGAGTTTCACAAGACAGATTAAAGAGGTCGTCTATGCAATGTCATCGTATCGAAGAGCTGCTGGAACTGCTGCAGCCTGCCTGGATCAAGGAGCAGGATCTCAGCCTGGTGCAGTTTGTTGCCAAACTGGCCGAGGAGGCGGGATTTGACGGTCCCCTGTCCGCACTGACCGACGACATGCTGATCTACCACCTCAAGATGCGGGAATCCGACAAGCAGGCGATGATCCCGGGGCTGGCCAAGGATCACGTGCCCGACTTCAAGGAGGCCCTGCTCAAGGCACGCGGCATCAAGTAATCCGGCCGTCACATCGCCATCAGAGAAAGGTTTCAAGAGAATCTGTGAAAAGGCGCATAGTCAACTGGCTATGGGCCTTTTTTGTTGCCTTAAATTGCGACGGGACTCGAACTATAGATACATTTAACCCACACAATTAGCAGGTTGTTTAAGATATAATCGCTTTCATAACAATATGAGTGGAGCGATGTGTTGCAATGGCCGACAAGGACAAGATCGACATCAAGGATGTGACCGGTGACGTCACCGGGACCTTCAATCCCAACACCTTCAAGGCGGGAGATGACAGGTTCAACCCCGGCAACCGCATCTATGTCCGCTCCCAGACCGGCTACTGGCAGCGGGTGCGCAAGGCCATGGGCTGGTTCTTCGTCGCGCTCTTTGTCCTCCTGCCCTGGCTGCGTTATGACGGCCGTCAGGCGGTGCTGTTCGATCTGGAGCACCAGCAGTTCCACATCTTCGGTGCCACCATCTGGCCGCAGGATCTCACCCTGCTGGCCTGGGTCTTCATGATCGCGGCCTTCGCCCTCTTCTTCGTGACCACCTTCCTGGGCCGGGTCTGGTGCGGCTATCTCTGTCCCCAGACGGTGTGGACCTTCCTGTTCATCTGGTTCGAGGAGAAACTGGAAGGGGCCGCCAACAAGCGTCGCAAGCTGGATGCGGCGCCCTGGAGCGGCGAGAAGCTGGCCCGGAAGGGCGCCAAGCACCTGGCCTGGATCCTGCTGTCGCTGGGCACGGGGCTGACCTTCGTCGCCTACTTCCAGGATGTCTTCCACCTGGTGCCCGATTTCTTCACCCTGCAGGCGGGAGGCTGGGTCATCTTCTGGGTGCTGTTCTTTGCCGCCTGCACCTATGGCAACGCCGGCTGGATGCGCGCCATCATGTGTATCCACATGTGCCCCTATGCCCGCTTCCAGTCCGCCATGTTCGACAAGGACACCTACATCGTCGGCTATGACAGCCAGCGTGGCGAGACCCGCGGCGCCCGTGGTCGCAAGGCCGATCCCAAGGCCCTGGGGCTGGGGGACTGCATCGACTGCGACCTCTGCGTGCAGGTCTGCCCGACCGGCATCGACATCCGTGACGGTCTGCAGTACGAGTGCATCAACTGCGGCGCCTGTGTCGACGCCTGCGATCAGACCATGGAGCGGATGGGGTATCCGAAAGGGCTCATCAGTTACACCACCGAGCACAAGCTGGCCCACAGTGAAACCCAGGTGGCGCGGCCCAAGCTGATTGGCTATGGCCTGGTGATGGTCGTCATGCTGGGGGTCTTCGTCTATAACGCCATGTCCATCATGCCCATGGGGCTCGATATCCTGCGGGATCGCAACCAGCTGTTCCGGGAAAACAGTGAAGGGCTCATCGAGAACACCTATACCCTGAAGATCCTCAACAAGACCCTGAACTCCCAGACCTACCGGCTGGACGTGGAAGGGCTGCCGGAGTACCAGTGGTTCGGACCCCGCGAGGTGACCCTGAAGGCGGGCGAGATCTATACCCTGCCGGTGAGTCTGGCGGTGGATCCCTTCAACCTGAAGCGCCCCACTCTGGACGTCCAGTTCGTGCTCAAGCGGGAAGGCGCGGCGCCGGATGACAGCAAGGGGACCTTGCGCCAACCGAGCAAGTTTATCAGCAGGTTGTGACGGCAAGGCGCACCGCCATGCACGGCAACGGCAGACAGTGGTGATAGAATGGGGCGCAACAGCGCCCCTTTTCTATGGTGGATGACATGCGTTTCAACTATTCCGACCTCAATCCCGATCTCATCATGGATGCCATCGATCTCAGCGGCTTGCGCATCGACTCCGGCCTTATCGAGCTCAACAGTTACGAGAACCGCGTCTATCAGTTCCAGGATGAGGATCGCCGTCGCTACGTGGTGAAGTTCTACCGCCCCGGTCGCTGGAGCCGGGCCCAGATCCTGGAAGAGCACGCGTTTGCCGCTCGCCTCTGTGAAACTGAGATCCCGGTCGCCGCTCCCATTGCCTTTGCCGGCGAGACCCTGCTGGAGCATCAGGGCTACCCGTTTGCCATCTGGCAGAGCGTCGGGGGGCGTCAGTTCGAGGTGGACAACCTGGACCAGCTGGAGTGGGTGGGGCGTTACCTCGGTCGCATCCACAGCGTCGGTGCCAGCCATGCCTTTCATCACCGGGTTCCGCTGGATGTGGAGAGCATGCTGCACGAGCCGCGTCAGTTGCTGGCGGCAGGCGAGTGGTTGCCGAGCGGGCTGGCCAAGTCCTTCTTCGGGGTGCTGGACGAGCTGATCCGGCACGTATGCGACGCCATGACCCTGGATGTGGCGCGCATCTCCCTGCATGGGGACTGCCACCCGGGCAACATTCTGTGGCGTGACGGCCCCCTGTTTGTCGACCTCGACGATTGCCGCACCGGCCCCGCCATCCAGGATCTCTGGATGATGCTGAACGGGGAGCGTCATGAGCAGCAGATCCAGCTCGATACCCTGCTGGCGGGGTATGAGGAGTTCATGGAGTTCGACCCGCGGGAGCTGGCGCTCATCGAGCCGCTGCGCGCCATGCGCATCGTCCACTACATGGCCTGGCTGGCAAGACGCTGGGAAGATCCCGCCTTCCCCCGCCACTTCTCCTGGTTCAACACCGAACACTACTGGCGCCAGCAGATTGCGACCCTGCATGATCAGCTCGAGGCATTGAAGGCCCCGCCGCTCAGCCTGATGCCGCAGTGGTAGGGGCGTGAACCCGGCAGATCGCCACGCCACGGGGCGTCCGTTGGTGGTGTCGCCCGCACCATTGCCACAGCGGCAAGGTGCCCGTGGGAGGCGGGATGGCGGTCCCGCCTGTCTGCCTTTGCCATTGACGGCACGAGGGTGAGGCAATAGGCTTGGACTGCTTCGGTTCGCCGGGCGTGCCTCACAGTGATCCCTTAACAGGAAACGTCATGAAAAAAGTACTATTTTTCCTCGCTGCCATGCTGATGATCCCCATGGTTCACGCCGCCCCGCAATTCAAGGAAGGTGTCAACTATGACGTGGTCAGCCAGACCGGCAGCGCCCAGCCGGAAGTGATGGAGTTCTTCTCCTATTTCTGCCCGCACTGCGCCAAGTTCGAGCCGATTGCCGAGGATCTGAAGAAGAGCCTGCCGGAAGGCGTGCCGATGAAGAAGAACCCGGTGGCCTTCCTGGGCCGTGAAATGGGCCCCGAGATGCAGCGTGCCTACGCCGTCGCCAATCTGCTGAACGTGGAAGGCAAGCTGACCCCGGCTATCTTCGACAAGATCCACACCCAGCGCCAGATCCCCCAGAGCCGCGCCGACGTGAAGCAGGTCTTCGTGGACAATGGCGTGCCGGCCGAGGAGTTCGACGGTGCCGTCGACAGCTTCGCCGTCTCCGGCATGGTCTCCCAGTTCGATCGCAACACCGAGAGCTACAATGTGCGCGGTGTGCCGGCCTTCCTGGTCAACGGCAAGTACATGGTGAAGATTGAATCCATCACTTCCCAGGAGCAGTTCAACCAGCTGGTGAAATTCCTGCTGGCCAAGAAGGACTGATCATTCCTGAGTCGATACCAAAGCCCGCCGGTGCAAACCGGCGGGCTTTTTGTTTGGCGTCTCACGGGCCTGACTCAGACCCCGACGTGGAAGGCCTGCTTGAGGTTGCGAATGAAGTCCGCATCCCGGCAGAGGGTCTTGCCCGGGCTGTCGGATATCTTGGCGACCGGGCCGCCGTTGCACTCCATCAGCTTGAACACGATGTTCATCGGGCTGACGCCGGGCAGATCGCAGGTGAGCTTGGTGCCGATGCCGAAGCTGGTGTTGATGCGGCCGCGGAAGTGGCGCAGCAGCTCGACGGCCTTGTCGAGGTTGAGCCCGTCGGAGAAGACCAACGTCTTCTCGGCAGGGTCGATGCCGAGCCGCTGATAGTGGCTGATGGCTTTCTCGCCCCACACCACGGGATCACCGGAGTCGTGGCGCAGCCCCTGGTAGCGGCTCGCCAGCTCGAAGTCGAAGTCACGCAGGAAAGCATCCATGGTGATGCAGTCGGTGAGCGCGATACCGAGGTGGTTGGTGAATTCGTCCAGCCAGCTGGTGAGGGCGGCGCGCTGGCTGAGCTCCAGCGGGAAGCCGAGCTGCTGGTGGGCCTGGAACCACTCGTGGGCCTGGGTGCCCACCGCGGGCAACCGGTACTTCTGGGCCAGCAGGTAGTTGCTGGTGCCGCGAAACGCCGGCAGCCGCTCCTTGAGGCGACCCACCACGGCGTCTTGTACCGCGAGGGAGAAGCGGCGACGGGTGCCGAAGTCGATGAGGTTGAACTCGCTCATCTCCTCCCGGCTCAGCTCCCGTTCCAGCTTGTCGATCTTCTGATCGAGCCGCTCCAGTGCCTGGCTGACGCCGAACTGGGGATAGCGGAAGCGGTTACGCATCTCGCTGATGATGGCGAGCACCGGGATCTCCCACAGGATCACGTCCTGCCAGGGGCCTTCGACCCGCACATTGATGCGGCCATCCTGCTCGAACACCTTGAGCAGGGAGGCGTCCAGCGGCTTGCGGCGCAGGTGATCCAGGTAGTCGGGCGTGAAGAAGGGGCGTTCGGCCAGAAAGTCGAGTTCGGACCGGGTCAGGCGCAGGGAGCCGGCGAGGCGCAGTTGTTCCTCGATCTGGCCCATCATGGGCAGCAGGTCTTCTTCGTTGCGGCTGTGGAACTCGGCGACGACGTCGGCATCCGGATAGCGATGGAACACCGCCTGCTGCATGTGCAGCTTGTAGGCATCGGTGTCGAGCAGGCTGTGGAGGATGGGAGGCATATCAGGCTCCTGTGATGAGTGCTGCGCGGGCAACGCACTCTGGCTGCATCTGTGACGGGTGGGCGCCGGTGTCGGGTGGGCAGTGGAAAATGGAAGGCATGTCAGGCATCCAGCAGGCGTTGAATGTCGGCCAGGGTCTGGGCCAGCTCGGCGCCGGCCTCGATCATCCGGGTGCGGGCCTGGTCGATTGTCTCGGGGGCGATGCCGCGGCAGGCGTCGAGGTGGACGATGACCCGGAAACCGGCGCGACGCAGTTGCAGCACGCTGGTCTTGACGCAGTAGTCGGTGGCGAGGCCGCCGACCAGCACGGTAGTGACGCCGCGGGCTTGCAGAAACTCGATAAGCCCGGTGCTGCGCCGCTCCGCCAGGTCGTGATAGCAGGCGCCATAGGGATGCAGGTCCGGCTCGACCCCCTTCCAGACGAAGAAGTCGTAGTCGATGGGGGCGGGCAGGCCGTCGAGCAGCTCGAACCCAGGTGTGCCGGGCACGCAGTGGGCCGGCCAGGTGAGATCGGCATTCGCCAGTGCAAGGGGTTGCAACATGGCACCGGGTTCGGTCACCACCCAGGGGGCGTTCGCGGGGTGGGCATCCTTGCTGCCGGCTCGCAGGGTGGCGAGGGCTGCCTGGGCATTGAGCGCCGCCACTATGGTATCCCCGCCAGCGACGGGCAGCTCGTTTGGGCAGAGGGGGGTGAATCCTTTCTGCGCATCAATATCCAGGCTGGCGATGATTCCCATGGATGGCTCCTTCACATAATATTCTTGTGATATTATCTACCAAACATTATTAGAAGGCGAGCAGGTCGACCAGGATGCCGAGAATGAGTCTGGATATGGTGGTGCTGCGGTTGCGCGAGGAGCGGCTCGAGCTGCTTCTCGAGACCCGGGATCGCCCCCCCTTTGCCCACTGCTGGCAGTTGCCGGCCCTGCGCATCGACGAGACCCGGGATCGGGATCTGGACGCAGCTCGCCATCGCCTGCTGGCAGAGTGGGGGCTGGAGCACTGCTACAGCGAGCAGGTCTGTACCCTCGGCAACCTGGAGCGGGATCCCCGCGGCTGGTCCACCACCCTCGTCTATCTCTGTCTGGCGGATCCCGATGGGGGGGCGGTGCGCGGTCGCTGGCATCCTCTGGACGATCTGCCCGGCCTGCAACTCGCCTTCGATCACGGCAAGCTGGTCGCCATGGGGCTGGAGCGGCTGCGCATCAAGAGCCGTTACAGCACCCTGCCGCTGCATCTGCTGGGGGCAGAATTCACCCTCTCCGAGGTGCAACGGGCGTTCGAGATCGTCCTGCAGACCCCCATGAACACGGCCGCATTTCGCAAGCGGCTCCACCGTGCCGACATCCTGGTGGACACAGGGCGCAAGCGCACCGGCAAGCAAC
This sequence comes from Aeromonas sp. s6, assembly GCF_040907815.1. Taxonomy (NCBI): domain Bacteria; kingdom Pseudomonadati; phylum Pseudomonadota; class Gammaproteobacteria; order Aeromonadales; family Aeromonadaceae; genus Aeromonas; species Aeromonas sp. s6. The sequence continues at coordinate 17,092 of NZ_JBFOCN010000028.1, read as the reverse complement.
GTCCCGCCATCCTCTATCGGCTGGAGACCCCCTGTTGCGTCATGTTCGATCAGGTGATGCACGGTGCGGAAGCATAAACCGATGTCTGCGAAAGCCGGATTGTCGCCCCATAGCGGGTCTGGTGCACTGGCACCTCACACAGGAAGTGCAAACATGGGAGAGACGGGAATGCACAAGGTGCTGGTGAGCGCCTGCCTGCTGGGTCAGCCGGTGCGTTACGACGGCCAGAGCAAGGGGATTGTCAGCGACTGGCTGCAGGCGCTGGGAGCCGAGGGGCGGGCACTGGCCTTCTGCCCCGAAGTGGCGGGTGGCCTGCCGACGCCACGCCCCCCTGCCGAGCGCCAGGGGGAGCGGGTGGTCACCGAAAGCGGGCTGGATGTGACTGCCGAGTTCGACCGGGGCGCCGCCCTTGCGCTGGCCCTCTGTCAGCAGCAGGACATTCGCTTCGCCCTTCTGAAGGAGGGGAGCCCCTCCTGCGGCAGCGGCCGCATCTACAATGGCCGCTTCGAAGGGGTTTCACTGGCGGGAGAGGGCAAGACCACGGCTTTGCTGCGCCGCCATGGCATCGCGGTGTTCAGCGAGGATCAGCTGCCCGAGCTGGCCTCGGCGCTCGCCTTGGCTGCCTGCGGATCGGTCTGAGCCGCCGCATCGGCCGCCTGCCACTGCGCCAGCACCTCGTCTTTTTCCTTCCAGCGTGCATTCAGCCACTCCTGGAAACCGCGTTTGAACTGCTTGTCGTTGAAGTAGTCCCCCACCAGTTGCTCGTCCACCGGCAGCTCCTCGATTCGCACCCGGATGCGCTTCATCTTCCCCATCAGGAAATCCTTGAAGGGGGTGTTGGGGTTGTCCGGGTAGCTGATGGTGACGTTGATCAGGCTGTCGAACTGATCGCCCATGGCTGCCAGGGTGAAGGCGAGTCCTGCCGCCTTGGGGGGCATGAGATGGCGATAGCGGGAGCGGGCGGCCTCGCGCTTCTGATCGGTGAAGCGGGTCCCCTCCACGAAGTTGATGACGGTGGTGGGAATGTGGCGAAACTTCTCGCAGGCGTTGCGGGTGGTCTCGATATCCTTGCCCCGCAGATGTGGATTTCTTAACAGAAACTCTCTCGAATAGCGGCGCATAAAGGGCATGTCCAGCCCCCAGCACGCGAGCCCCAGCAGCGGTATGTAAATGAGCTCGTGCTTCATGAAGAACTTGGGCACCGGTAGCCGATTGCGAAACAGGTGGCCGAGCACCACGATATCGGTCCAGCTCATGTGGTTGCTGATGATGAGATACCAGCCATCCTTGCGCAGCCGGGTATTGTCCTCAATCTGCCAGTCGATGCGGGTAGTGAGGCGGATCACCAGGGCGTTGCAACCGAGCCACAGGCCCATGAAGCGGTTGTTGAGCCGGCTGCAGGCGCGACCAAAGGCCGGCACGGGCAGCAGCAGTTTGGCCAGTGACACCAGCAGGATCAGGCTGGCGCACAGGGCGGTAAACAGTATGGTCAGGCCGGCGCTGATGAACAGCACCAGGGGGCCCGGGAGCAGGTTTGGCATGAGTGTCTTACTGCGTCTTGTCCGCCAGCAGCTTATCCAGGGTCTGGTCCTTCTCGTGCCAGATCCCGTTCAACCACTGTTGAAACTCTTGTTGGAACTCGGGGTCATTGAAGTAATCCCCCACCAGATTGCGTTCGATCGGCAGAAAGCGGACCCGAACCTTGATCTCCTTGACCCGACCACACATGAAGTCCCAGTAGCTGGGGACGCCGCCGGGATAGGCGATGGTCACATCCACCAGCTTGTGCAGTTGATCCCCCATGGCCGCCAGGGTGAAGGCGATGCCCCCTGCTCTCGGGTGCAGCAGATGACGATAGGGTGCCCCTTGCTTGTCGTGCTTGCCGACGGTGAAGCGGGTCCCTTCCACGAAGTTCATCACACTCACCGGCATATGGCGGAAACGGGCACACGCCTTGCGCGTGGTTTCTATGTCTTTTCCCCTCAGATGCGGGTGCTTTTCCAGAAATTTTCGGGAATAACGCCGCATGAATGGGAAATCCAGCGCCCACCAGGCCAGACCGAGAAAAGGTACCCAAATCAGTTCTTTCTTGAGGAAAAACTTCAGGAAGGGGATTTTTTGATTAAAAATCCGCTGCAATACCAGTATGTCGACCCAGGATTGGTGGTTGGCAATCACCATATACCACTCATTCCGGCGCCCTTTGTCCACTCCGACCACATCGAAAGGGGTGTTGATGATGGTTTTCTGGATCAGATTGTTAAAACCTATCCAGTGGGTGGCGCAGCCGTCCAGGAGGGTGTTGCAGAGACGTCGCGCCCCCTTGAAGGGCAGCAGCAGCTTGATGAGGCCAAGCAGCAGGACGGGGACAAACCAGAACAGGGTGTTGATGAAATAGAGCAGGGTCGAGAGGCTGCCGCGCAGTCGCTCTATCAGCTTGTTGGGCATGGTGGAATCCGTCTTCGTATCGGTGGATGGCAACCAAGTGGTCAGATCTGTTGCCATAATATCAGCCGGCCCACGACTAGACCATGGTGGCGCCCTTTCCGGGTCGGGTGGTGGCTGCTGTCGTTCCCCCGCTCACTGGCCCCCGCGCAGCCGCGACAACAGCCTATCCATGGCACGATAGCCCAGGGCTTCGATCAGATGCGCTCTCTCGATGGTGGCGTGCCCCGCCAGATCGGCGATGGTGCGCGATACCCGCAGGATGCGGTGCCAGGCCCGGATGCTGAGCCCCAGCTTCTGGATAGCACCCTCCAGAAACTCGGCATCCTGTGGCGATAATCTGCAAACATCTTCGATTTCACGACTATCCAGCAGGTTGTTGAGTTTTCCGCTGCGACTCAGCATGCGCTCTCGCGCCCCCAGCACCCGTTCGCGTATCTGCTGGCTCGATTCCCCCCGCTCCGCCTTGCCGGTCAGGCTCCCCCTGGGCAAGAGCGGGACCTCTACCGTCAGATCGAACCGATCGAGAAAGGGGCCGGAGAGCTTGCCCAGATAGCGCAGGATCTGATCCGGGCTGGAGCGGGTCTGGCCGTCGCCATAATGGCCGCAGGGGCTGGGATTCATGGCACCCACCAGTTGGAAGCGGGCGGGAAAATCCACCTGGCGGGCGGCACGACTGATGGTGATGTGCCCGGTCTCCAGCGGCTCGCGCAGGGAGTCGAGCACCTTGCGCTCGAACTCCGGCAGTTCATCCAGAAACAGTACCCCGTTGTGGGCGAGGGAAATTTCGCCAGGCCTGGGATGGGTACCCCCGCCCACCAGCGCCACTGCCGAGGCGCTGTGATGGGGCGTGCGATACGGCCTGTGGTGCCAGTGGCCGGCGCGGGGGGTGAGGCCGCCGATGGAGTGAATGGCGGCGGTCTGCTGCGCCTCCTGTTCGCTTAGCGGTGGCAGAATGCCGGGCAGACGGCTGGCCAGCATGCTCTTGCCGGTGCCGGGGGGGCCGATGAACAGCAGGTTGTGGCTGCCAGCTGCGGCGATCTCCAGCGCCCGCTTCGCCTGGGACTGACCGATCACATCCTGCAGATCCGGCACGTCGGGCAGGGTCTCCGCGCTCTGGGGTTCCGGCAGCGGCAGTTCGTACTGGCCCGCCAGCCAGGCGGTGACCGCCAGCAGCTGGTGGGCGGTGCGCACCTCGGCATCCTGTATGAGGGAAGCCTCCGGACCGTTCTCCCGTGGGACCAGCAGGGTGCGCCCTGCGTCGCGGCAGGCGAGCACCGAGGGGAGCACCCCAAGCACGGGGCGGATCTCGCCCGTCAGGGCCAATTCCCCTAAAAATTCGTGATTGAGCAGGTATTTTGCGGGTATCTGCTTGGATGCGGCGAGAATGCCGATAGCGATGGCCAGGTCGAAGCGGCCCCCCTCTTTGGGCAGATCCGCAGGGGCTAGGTTGACCGTGATGTGCTTGGCCGGAAATTCGAAATTGCCGTTGAGCAGGGCGCTGCGCACCCGATCCCGCGACTCTTTCACCGAGGTTTCCGGCAACCCCACCATGTTGAAGGCGGGCAGGCCGTTGGAGAGGTGCACCTCCACCGTGACTTGCGGCGCCGCTATCCCCAGGCTGGCACGGCTATAAACAACAGCTAATGACATAAATACCGTCCTTGGTTTGATGTATATGCTGGTTAACCGTTTTTTATTAGTTTTTTGTTCCAGTCGTCAGGTTTCAGAGTAGTTAAAATCAGAGTCTTGTCAGGTAAAAAGTGCTTGCCCAATAAAAATCACCGTGCTAGTTCTAATAGCCATTCGCGGCAAGCTCCGCTCCCATTTCACAGGATTTCCGGTTGTAACTATGAACATGGCCTCCCGTTTCGTCAGCATTATTGTGGTCCTAGTGGTGATTATTATCTCACCGCTCGGGGCTCGTTTGGCTGCACGGAACAAGGGATAGACCCACCACCGGACAGAACGAAACAAGCGACCCCCGAGCCTCACGGCCCGGGGGTTTTTTTTCGACCAAAGGACAGGATTTTCCACATGAACGGCGCGCAGTTTTTGGTACAGGCTCTCAAAAAACAGGGTGTGACCCAGGTGTTTGGTTACCCGGGCGGGGCCATCATGCCGGTCTATGACGCCCTGTATGACGGTGGCCTGGCCCATCAGCTCTGCCGCCACGAGCAGGGTGCCGCCATGGCTGCGGTGGGTTATGCCCGCGCTTCCGGTCAGGTGGGGGTCTGCATCGCTACCTCTGGCCCCGGCGCCACCAACCTGGTCACCGGCCTCGCGGAGGCACTGCTCGATTCGGTACCGCTGGTGGCCATCAGCGGCCAGGTGCCCTGCGCCGCCGTCGGTACCGATGCCTTTCAGGAAGTGGACGTGCTCGGCATGTCCCTTTCCTGCACCAAGCACTCCTTCATGGTGACGGACCCGGCGGATCTGGGACGGGTCATTGCCGAAGCCTTCGCCATCGCCACCGAAGGGCGTCCGGGCCCCGTGCTCATCGACCTGCCCAAGGATGTGCAACTGGCCGCCGTTCCCTCTCAAAGCCCGCTGTTTGCAGTGGAGGAACCCGACCCCCTGAATCCGGCCGAACTGACGGTCGCCCGTACCCTGCTGGCCGCTGCCGAGCGTCCGGTACTCTACGTTGGCGGCGGGGTGGGCATGGCCAATGCCGAGCAGCAGCTGCGCGACTTTGCCGCCACCACGGGGATGCCGGCGGTCACCACCCTCAAGGGGATAGGTGCCCTCAACCCCGACAGCCCCGTTTATCTGGGCATGCTCGGCATGCACGGTACCAAGGCCGCCAACCTGGCGGTGCAGCAGTGCGATCTGCTGGTGGTGGTAGGCGCCCGTTTCGATGATCGGGTGACCGGCAAGCTGGAAGAGTTTGCCCCCGAGGCGAAGGTGATCCACCTGGATGTGGACGCCGCCGAGTTCGGCAAGCGCCGCGCCGCCGATGTGGGCATCACCACGGATCTCAAGCGTGTGCTGCCCGCCCTGGCGATGGCGCTGACCCTCGACCCCTGGCGCGAGCACTGCGCCACCATGGCTCGGGAATACGCCTTCCGCTACGACCATCCGGGTCAGGCCATCTACGCCCCGTCCCTGCTCAAAGAGCTTTCAAGCCAGCTGCCTGACACCAGCGTGGTGGCTTGCGACGTGGGTCAGCACCAGATGTGGGTGGCCCAGCACATGCGTTTCACCAGCCCGCGCAACCACCTGTCCAGTGCCGGCCTCGGCACCATGGGCTTCGGCCTGCCCGCCGCCATCGGCGCCAAGATGTCGCGCCCCGATGACGAGGTGGTGCTGGTGAGCGGTGACGGCTCCTTCATGATGAACGTACAGGAGCTCGGCACCATCCGCCGTGCCCGGCTCAAGGTGAAGATGGTGCTGCTGGACAACCAGCGCCTCGGCATGGTGCGCCAATGGCAGGAGCTGTTCTTCGACGGCCGCTACAGCGAGACCAATCTGTCCGACAACCCCGATTTCGTCGCTCTGGCCGCCGCCTTCGGCATCCCAGGCGAGACCATCACATGCAAGGAAGAGATAGCCCCGGCACTGGATCGCCTGCTGGCGAGCGAGAGTGCCTATCTGCTGCATGTGGCTATTTCAGAGGAAGAAAATGTCTGGCCCCTGGTTCCGCCAGGAGTCGCCAACCACAAGATGATGGAGCAACGCCCATGAACCAGCTCAATACCAGCACCCTGGAAATCCATGCCCAACCCAGACCCGAAGTGATGGAACGGGTGCTGCGGGTGGTCCGTCACCGCGGTTTCAATCTCTGCGCCCTCAACATGGAGCAGGATTGCCAACAGCTGCGGATCACGGTTACTGTCGAATCGGTACGTCCCATCCAGCAGTTGTGGAGCCAGCTGGTGAAGCTGGTGGATGTCTCCCGGGTCGATGCACTGGAACAGCAACCCCGGATCAGAGCTTAAGGAGCCAAGCCAATGTCACAGCCTTCCCAATCCGCCGCCCACCCCCAATACATCTGGTTCAACGGCAAGCTGGTCCCCTGGCAGGATGCCCAGGTGCATGTCATGAGCCATGCCCTGCACTACGGATCCTCGGTGTTCGAGGGGGTGCGGGCCTATGACACTCCCAAGGGGACCTGCATCTTCCGCCTGCAGGAGCACACCCGCCGCCTGTTCGACTCCGCCAAGATCTACTGGATGGACGTCCCCTACAGCGAGTCTGAGGTGAATGAAGCCTGCCGCACCGTGGTGCGCGAGAACGGCCTGAAGAGCGGCTACCTGCGCCCGCTGGCCTTTGTCGGCAACGTGGGGCTGGGGCTGCATCCGCCGCTGGATGCCAAGGCCGACCTCATGGTCGCGGCCCTGCCCTGGGGCGCCTACCTCGGAGAAGAGGGGCTGAAAAACGGGGTGGATGTGTGCGTCACCTCCTGGAACCGGCTCGCTCCCAACACCATCCCGACCGGTGCCAAGGCGGGGGGCAACTATCTATCCTCCCAGCTCATCAGCCGCGAGGCCAAGCGCAACGGCTTCGCCGAGGGGTTGGCGCTGGATGTGAACGGCTATCTGAGCGAAGGGGCGGGGGAGAACCTGTTTCTGGTGAAGAACGGCGTGCTGTTCACCCCGCCCGCCACCGCCGCCATCCTGCCCGGCATCACCCGCGACACCATCATGACGCTGGCGCGCGACTTGGGTTACGAGGTACGCGAGCAGGCGCTGCCCCGTGAAGCGCTGTACGTCGCAGACGAAATCTTCATGACCGGCACCGCCGCCGAGGTGACCCCGGTGCGCTCGGTGGATCGGATGAAGGTGGGCGCCGGTTGCCGTGGCCCGGTGACCGAGCAGTTGCAGAACGCCTTCTTCGGCCTGTTCAACGGCAAGACCGAAGACAAGTGGGGCTGGCTGACGCCGGTCAACGACTGATGATAGCGGGGAGGCGTCACGCCTCCCCGAGTCGCTTCCGGTGAAGGCTCCCCGAGGTGCCTTCACCAGGATCGATTCCCGATCCGCGAATCACACATTCATGTTGAAAGACAATGCGCCCCAGGGGCATTCAGGGAGTAGAGACAATGCCGAAGTTGAGATCCGCCACCACCACCCACGGACGTAACATGGCCGGGGCCCGCGCCCTCTGGCGTGCCACCGGCATGACCGATCAGGATTTCGGCAAGCCCATCATCGCCGTGGTCAACTCTTTCACCCAGTTCGTGCCGGGCCACGTCCACCTCAAGGATCTGGGCCAGCTGGTCGCCCGCGAAATCGAGGCGGCTGGCGGGGTCGCGAAGGAGTTCAACACCATCGCCGTGGATGACGGCATCGCCATGGGCCACGGTGGCATGCTCTATTCCCTGCCGTCCCGCGAACTCATCGCCGACTCGGTGGAGTACATGGTCAACGCCCACTGCGCCGACGCCATGGTCTGCATCTCCAACTGCGACAAGATCACCCCGGGGATGCTGATGGCTGCCCTGCGCATCAATATCCCGGTCATTTTTGTCTCCGGCGGCCCCATGGAAGCGGGCAAGACCAAGCTCTCCGACCAGATCATCAAGCTGGATCTGGTGGACGCCATGATCCAGGGTGCCGACCCCAAGGTCTCCGATGCACAGAGCGATCAGATCGAGCGCAGCGCCTGCCCCACCTGCGGCTCCTGCTCCGGCATGTTCACCGCCAACTCCATGAACTGCCTGACCGAGGCACTGGGTCTCTCCCAGCCGGGCAACGGCTCCCTGCTGGCGACCCACAGCGACCGCGAGCAGCTGTTCAAGCTGGCGGGCCAGCGTATCGTCACTCTGGCCAAGCGCTGGTATGAGCAGGACGATGCCTCGGCACTGCCGCGCAACATCGCCACCAAGGCGGCGTTCGAGAACGCCATGGCGCTCGACATCGCCATGGGCGGCTCCACCAACACCGTGCTGCACCTGCTGGCGGCAGCCCAGGAGGCGGGTGTCGACTTCACCATGGCCGACATCGACCGCATGTCCCGCAAGGTGCCCCAGCTGTGCAAGGTGGCGCCCTCCACCCAGAAGTACCACATGGAAGACGTGCACCGCGCCGGCGGCGTGGTCGCCATCCTGGGTCAGCTGGAAAAAGCGGGCCTGGTGCACGGGGATACCCGCAACGTGCTGGGCACTTCCCTGGTGGAGCTGCTGGCCGAATATGACGTCAGCCGCAGCAATGACAAGGGGGTTCACGACTTCTACCGTGCAGGCCCTGCCGGCATCCGTACCACCAAGGCGTTCAGTCAGGATTGCCGCTGGCCCGAGCTGGATCTGGACCGCGCCGAGGGGTGCATCCGCTCCTTCGATCACGCCTACAGCCAGGAAGGTGGCCTGGCGGTCCTCGCTGGCAACCTCGCCCTCAACGGGGCCATCGTCAAGACCGCCGGGGTGGATGAGGAGAACCTCACCTTCCGCGGCCCGGCCCGGGTATTCGAGAGCCAGGAGAGTGCGGTGAGCGGCATTCTGGACGGCACGGTGAAAGCAGGTGAAGTGGTGGTGATCCGCTACGAGGGCCCGAAAGGGGGCCCCGGCATGCAGGAGATGCTCTATCCCACCACCTATCTCAAGTCCATGGGATTGGGCAAGGCGTGTGCCCTCATCACCGACGGTCGCTTCTCCGGCGGTACCTCGGGTCTCTCCATCGGCCATGTCTCCCCGGAGGCGGCCTCTGGTGGCACTATCGGTCTGGTGGAGGATGGCGACATCATCAACATCGACATCCCGGCCCGCAGCATGGTGCTGGAGGTGGCCGACAGCGTGCTGGCCACTCGCCGCGCCGCCGTCTCTGCCCGTGGCTGGAAGCCGGTCGATCGTCAGCGCGAGGTCTCCTTTGCCCTGCGTGCCTACGCCATGTTCGCCACCAGCGCCGACAAGGGCGCGGTGCGCGATCGCACTCTGCTGGGGGAGTGAGAGGATGAACTGTCATGATATGGGCGCATTGCGCGCCCTTCGCCACGAGACGGGGGTATAAACCATGGTCTCTGCGGCGGATTATCTACGCAAGGTGCTGCTCTCCCCCGTCTACGAGGCGGCGCGGGTCACCCCCTTGCAAACCCTGAAGAAACTCTCCGAGCGGCTCGGCAATCACGTCAGTCTGAAGCGGGAGGATCTGCAACCGGTTCACTCCTTCAAGCTGCGCGGCGCCTACCACAAGATCGCCACCCTGACCCAGGAGCAGAAAGAGCGCGGCGTCATCGCCGCCTCCGCCGGCAACCACGCCCAGGGGGTCGCCCTGTCGGCCGCCAAGCTCGGCATCAAGGCGATCATCGTGATGCCCAAGACCACGCCGGACATCAAGATCGACGCGGTGCGCCGTCAGGGCGGCAACGTCATGCTGTTTGGCAACAGCTTCGATGAGGCCTACGGCGAGAGCCGCCGACTCGCCGAGTTGGAGGGCTACACCCTGATCCCGCCGTTCGACGACGTCGAGGTGATCGCCGGCCAGGGCACCATCGGCAAGGAGCTGCTGGAGCAGGATACCCACCTCACCCACGTCTTCGTGCCGGTGGGCGGCGGCGGCCTGGCCGCCGGGGTGGCGGTCTACATCAAGCAGCTGCTGCCGGATGTGAAGGTGATCGGGGTGGAGGCGGAGGGGTCCGCCTGCCTCAAGGCGGCGCTGGCGGCCGGCGAGCCGGTCAATCTGGACCGGGTCTCCCTGTTTGCGGACGGGGTGGCGGTCAAGCGCATCGGCGAGGAGACCTTCCGGCTGTGCAACCAGTATCTGGACGAGGTGGTGACCGTCTCCAACGACCAGATCTGCGCCGCGCTCAAAGACATCTTCGACGACTGCCGCGCCATCGCCGAGCCGTCGGGGGCCTTGTCCCTGGCGGGACTCAAGGCTTACAGCGAGCGAGAGCAGGTGAAAGGGGGGCGGATGGCGGCCATTCTGTCCGGCGCCAACGTCAACTTCCACAGCCTGCGCTACGTCTCCGAGCGCTGCGAGATCGGCGAGAAGCGCGAGGGCATGCTGGCGGTGACCATCCCCGAGCGCAAGGGGGCCTTCCTCGACTTCTGCCGTCAGCTGGGGCCCCGCATGGTGACCGAGTTCAACTACCGCTACGCCGATGCCGAGCAGGCGTCGCTGTTCGTCTCGGTGCGCCTCACCGGCGGTGACGAGGAGCTGGGCCAGATCATCGATCAACTCGGCGGCAATGGCTACCCGGTGGTCAACATGACCGAGAGCGAGCTGGCCAAGAACCACGTGCGCTACATGATTGGCGGCCGCCCGGCCCGGCCCCTCGGTGAACGCCTCTACAGCTTCAAGTTTCCGGAGCAGCCGGGTGCCCTGATGCGCTTCCTCGAGACCCTGGGCTGCCGCTGGAACATCAGCCTGTTCCACTACCGCAACCACGGCGCCGACTACGGACGGGTGCTCTGCGCCTTCGAGCTGCCGGACGAGGACGTGGCGGCTTTCCACGACTACCTGCACGAGATTGGCTACGGCTGGAAAGAGGTGAGCGAGGATCCCGCCTACCGCCTGTTCCTGGCGAGCCAGGGCAGTCAGTGAGCGGGGAGCCATCCCCTTGCCAGATGAAAAACGAAGAGCCCGGCTCTTCGTTTTTTTATGGGCAACGCGCCGGCCCCCATGATTGGGGGCACGGTGGCCGATAATGTCGCCAATATCACACTCCTGAGTCCCTGGTCGTTTGAGGCTGGTTGCAGATGGGATAATCTGAATGCGGGGCTTGGGTTCAGGGCCCCGTCAGGGAAGAGAGACGCAGCCGCGTCATAACAATTCATTGCAGGGGCTCATCCATGAACAGATCTATGCTCGCCGTCCTGATCGGCGCTTTGATGGCAACAGGGACGGTGCAGGCTGCCGCCCAGGACAACACCTGGTATGTCGGCGGCAAGGCCGGCTGGTCAAATTATTACGGGGTGGATTACAACGCTCAGGTCGAAGAGCTGTTCGATGCGACCAAGGTGAACGAGAACAGCGATGATCTCGGTCTGGGGCTGTTTGCCGGTTATCAGGTGAACAGAAACGTGGCGGTTGAGCTCGGCTATGACTGGCTCGGCAAGTATCAGGTGGACAAGCACTACTCGGGCAACGGGGTTGATTTCGCACTCGATGGCGAGGCCAAGGCCCAGATGGTGCAGGCCACCATGAAGATCATCCTGCCTGCAACCTCGGCACTGGATATCTACGGCCGTCTCGGGGGGGCCTATGCCTGGACCGAGAGCTCACTCAACGTCAGGGCCAGCGATGGCACCAGCAGCCTCTCCGAATCCCATGAGGGCAACAAATATCATGGTGCCGCCTTTGTCGGGGCGCTGGGGGTCGAATACGCCATCGACAAGGATTGGGCCGCCCGCCTCGAATACCAGTACACCACACCCCTGGGCAAGACTTCCCTCGACGAGTCAGGCATCGAGATGGACAACGGCCTGCTGTCGGTCGGCATGCTCTATCGCTTCGGCCAGATCGGCGACGAGCCGGTGGCACCAACGCCTGCGCCCGAACCTGCGCCCGCCCCGGCCCCCGTGCTGGTGGAGAAGCAGTTCAGCCTGGATTCCGATGTGCTGTTCGAGTTCAACAAGGCGACCCTGAAGCCGGCCGCCAGCCAGGCCCTCGACAACCTGTTTGCCCAGATCCTGGCGGCCAATCCGAAAGACGGGGTGGCGACGGTGATCGGTCATACCGACCGCATCGGCTCGGAGGCCTACAACCAGTCCCTCTCCGAACAGCGTGCCCGCACGGTGGCGGATTATCTCATCGCCAAGGGATTGTTTGCCGACAAGGTGCGTGCCGAAGGGCGGGGAGAGTCTTCGCCCGTGACCGGGGGCAGCTGCCCGGATGGCGCCAAGGCGCAGATGATCGCCTGTCTGGCCCCGGATCGCCGGGTCGAGGTACGCCTGACCGGGGTCTCCCAGGTCGCCGAATAAGCCATCTTTGCCTTGCTATTAAACAACGAGGGGGCCTTGGCCCCCTCGTTGTTTATGTGGGTGTGAGTCGTGACGTTTGCAGCCGCCTGGCGCAATGACTCACCATGATCAGCAGCAAGGCGCCGGGCAGCACTGTTTGCCAGAGGAAAGGCCAGGACTGGGTGGTGAGCAGGATCAACAGTGGATTGGCTCCGGCGGGTGGGTGGATCAGCCCCAGTCCCTGCATGAGTGCAATGGACAGGCCCACACCCAGCGCCAGCTTGAGCTCCATCGGTAGCGGGAGCAACTGCACCACCAACCCCACGGTGGCCGATAACAGGTGGCCTCCCAGCACGTTCTGCGGACGGGCCAGCGGACTGTCCGGCAGGGAGAAGAGCAGCACACAGCTTGCCCCGAACGGTGCCATCAACAGGGTCGACTGCCAGCTCATGTCCAGCCAGCCGAGCAACATTATGGCCAGGCAGGCACCGAGCCCTGCCAGCCAGGCACTTCGCCATCGTCTTGTTTCCATCTCCTGTCTCCTTGTCTGTGCCGGATCACTTGATCCAGCCTGCGACATTAGGTAGACAGATCGGTGTACTTCAAGAGGAAAGTCACCATGAGCGAAAAACGGCAACAGCTGATGACGACAGCCTATCGGCTGTTCAATCGTCACGGCTTTCACGCCACCGGCATCGATCGCATCTGGGCCGAGGCAGGCAGTACCAAACGCACCCTCTATCGCCACTTCCCCACCAAGGATGCCTTGATCGAAGCGGTGCTGATGGCGCGGGATGCGGAGTTCTTTGCCCTGCTCGATGCCAGGATGGATGGGGTGTCGGGGCGGGAGGCCAGGTTGCTGGCGCTGCTCGATGGCTTTGCCGACTGGTTTGGTCGCAGCGACTTCTACGGCTGCAACTTCATCAACGCGAGCGCCGAGTTCTCCGATCCTCGCCACCCGGTGCGCAAGCTGGTGGTGGCCCACAAGCGTGCGTTGCTGAACTGGGTCAGGGAGGCCCTCGAATGCACCGAGGTGCAGGCCACCGGATTATGCCTGCTGCTGGAAGGGGCCGTGGTGATGGCCCACAGCTATCAGCAGCCCCTGGCTTTGGAACAGGCCAGGGTGTTGGCGGAGGCCGTGCTGGCAGAGCCGCGCTAGTTCAGTTCCGTGGGGTCGATATCCAGACTCCAGCGCACCCGCTTGGTCTCGGGCCACCCCTCCAGCTCCTTCACTGCCCATTCGAGCAGCTGGGCCAGCGGTGCCCGGCTGGGCCCCTGCACCAGTAGCTGCATGCGAAACTTGCCCGCCTTGCGCTCCATGAAGCCGCTGATGGGCCCCAGCACCTGCACCTGGGGATAGCGGGCGCTGCGCAGGGTATCGGCGAGGCGACTGAGGAACAGCTGTACCTCGTCGCGGCCGTTGGCCTCGGCCCGAAACAGCCCCTGATGGCTGAACGGTGGCAGCCCCAGCAGGCGGCGCTCTTTCAGCGCCGTGTCGGCGAAGTGGCCATAGCCGTTCTGGGTCAGATCCTGCAGCAGGGCGTGTTCGGGATGGTGGCTCTGCAGCACCACCAACCCGGGTTTGCTGGCACGACCAGCCCGGCCCGCCACCTGGGTGTAGAGCTGGGCCAGTTTCTCGGCAGCGCGAAAATCGGCGCTGAACAGGGCGCCATCCACATCCAGCAGGCCCACTAGCGTCACGTCCGGGAAGTGGTGGCCCTTGGCCAGCATCTGGGTGCCGATCAGGATCTTGTACTTGCCCGCCTTGATGTCGCCGAGGTGGGTTTCGAGTTCCCCCTTGCGGCGGGTGTTGTCCCGGTCGATGCGCACCACCGGATATTGCGGGAACACGGTGCCGAGCAGCTGCTCCAGCTGCTCGGTGCCGACCCCGGAGCCGATGAGCTCGCTGCTGCCGCACTCGGGGCAGTGATGGGGCAACGGGCGCACGCTGTCGCAGTGGTGGCAGTGCAGCCGTCGCCCGGCCTGGTGCCAGGTGTACCAGGCGTCGCAGCGCTCGCAGGCGGCACTCCAGCCGCACTGGTGGCAGATAAGAGCCGGGGCATAGCCACGACGGTTGAGAAACAGCATTACCTGGTTGCCCGCCGCCAGATGCTCTGCCATCAGCTGTTCCAGCTGGGGGGAGAGCCCCGCCTGCAGCCGCACGTTCTTGATGTCCAGGATCACCTGGCGAGCGGTCTGGGCGTTGCCGGCGCGGCGAGTGAGAGTGAGGTGGTGATACTTGCCGCTGCGGGCGTTGTGCAGCGTCTCCAGCGACGGGGTGGCAGATCCAAGCAGGATGGGAATGCCGGCGCGATGGGCCCGCATCACCGCCAGATCCCGCGCGTGGTAGCGAAAGCCGTCCTGTTGCTTGAAGGAGCCGTCGTGCTCCTCGTCGATGATGATGATGCCGAGGTCCTTGAACGGCGTGAACACCGCGGATCGGGTGCCGATCAGAATGGCGGCACCACCGTCGCGGCAGGCGAGCCAGGCATCGAGCCGCTCCCTGTCGTTCATGGCGGAGTTCATCGCCACCACGGGCACGTTGAAGCGGCGGCGAAAGCGGTTGATGGTCTGGGGGGTGAGGCCGATTTCCGGCACCATCACCAGCGCCTGCTTGCCCGCCTTGAGCAGGGGCTCGAGGATGCTGAGGTAAACCTCGGTCTTGCCGGAGCCCGTGATGCCGTCCAGCAGGAAGGCACCGAACTTGTTGCTCTGGCTGGTGACGGCGGCCACCGCCAGCGCCTGCTCGCCGTTGAGGCGCAGCCCCTCACCCGGCTCGAAGTGGGTGGCCCAGTCGCCATCATGGCTCGGCTCCAGCGAGCGCTTCTCCAGCAGTCCCTTCTTCTCCAGCGCGGTGAGGGCCGCGCTCTGGATCTCCTCCTGTTTGAGGGCGGAGGGGGTCTGCGGCCCCTTGCGCAGCAAGGCGAGGGCCTGCTGCTGCTTGGCCGCCCGTTTGAGCTCGTTGAGGTCGATGGCCATGCCGGCCTCGGTAGCAAACCAGAACTCCAGCTCCCGATAGGCGGCGGGCTCACCCTTGCGCACCAGCACCGGCAGGGCATGGGGCAGCACTTCCCCCAGCGGATGCTGGTAGTAACCGGCGCTCCAGGCCATCAGCGCCAGAATGTCGGGCCCCAGCACGGGGGCGCTGTCGAGCACCCTCTTCAAGGGTTTTAATTTGTTGCGGGGGACCTGGCTCTCGGTCGGGTGATCCACCACCAGACCGACCAGGGTCTGCGGGCCGAACGGGATCTCGACCCGGCAACCGGGGGCAGGCAAGGGCAGGGGAGAGAGATAGTCGAAATGACGGCGTAACGGCACCGGCACAGCCACACGAACCAGATCCAGCGTTTGGGAAGAATTCACCAGGGGTTGCCTATTTTTTCTGCGAAGCCACTTGCCTGATCTCAGGCGTTTCCTATATTATTCGCAGCCTTTGAAACTGTGTTCAACAATCGTGTGGTGTCCGACAAGAGATCGGATGGCGACACGGCCTGATAATTGAGGTTGTCCATGAAAGCTGGTATCCATCCTGACTACGTAGCCATCACCGCCAAGTGCTCTTGCGGTAACGTCATCAACACCTTCTCTACCATTGGTAAAGATCTGAACCTGGACGTGTGCTCCGAGTGCCACCCGTTCTACACCGGCAAGCAGAAAGAAGTTTCTAGCGGCGGCCGCGTAGACAAGTTCAACAAGCGTTTCGGTGGCTTGACCTCCAAGAAGTAATCTTGCTTCTGAAGAATTCTGAAAAAGGCGCCCATCGGGTGCCTTTTTTATGGCGCTGTCCCAATTATGTGTTGGAAGGCTAATCTGGAAGTAGGTCATCACCGCGAGGACCTTCATCATGGATACGCCAGCCTTCCAACACCTGTTGTCCCTCTTTCCATTACTTACTCTGCGTCAGCGCCGTGTCGCTCAGCATGAGCTCGCCGCTCCACACCCGATTACGTCCCTCCATGCCCAGTTACCCACATGCTGCGGCTGTCCCCACTGCCAGGCGGATGCCACCCAGCTGGCCCCCTGGGGCTGGAGCCGTGGGCTGCGTCGTTACCGTTGTAAGCAGTGTCGGCGAACCAGCTCCCTCCTCACCAAGACGCCTTTGGCCAGATTACGTAAGGCTGAGCATTGGGAGGACTACGCCCAGACTCTCATCGACGGGCTCACTGTCCGCCAGGCCGCCGTCCGCTGCGGTGTTTGCAAGAACACCGCCTTCTTGTGGCGTCACCGCTTCCTGAAGGCGATGGCAAACCACCAGGCAACACGGGAAGAAGGCATTGTGGAAGTGGATGAAACCTTCTTCCTCGAATCGTTCAAGGGGCAGCGAGGGTTGCCTCGTCCGGCAAGACATCGTGGCGGGAAAGGGCGTACCCGGGGGACCGGGCGGGATTACATCCCGGTGATGGTGGTGCAGGACAGGGCGGGCCATCAAGCCGACTTTCAGCTGGAAAGGCTGGATGCGCAGACGGTGAAAGCGGTGTTGCAGCCACTCATCGCGCCCGATGCAGTGCTCTGCAGTGATGGTGCAGGGGTGTATGCCAGTTTCAGCCAAGCGCGGGGCATAACACATCAGGTGGTGTACAACCGTCGAGGTGAGCGAGTCATTGGGGCATACCACATCCAGCATGTGAACGGATATCACCGGCGGTTGAAGGAGTGGATGGAACGATTCCATGGAGTCGCAACCCACTACCTGAGGAATTATCTGGGCTGGCGCAGGATGCTGGAACGTTACGGCAGGGAGGTAAATACCAAGATGTGTTTGCATGAGGCGCTAGGGCACCCGATGCAACACGTAATTGGGACATAGCC
>NZ_JBFOCN010000027.1:0-154725 GCF_040907815.1 Aeromonas sp. s6 | reverse complement strand
GGAGGGGTTCCCGAGCGGCCAAAGGGATCAGACTGTAAATCTGACGGCTCTGCCTTCGAAGGTTCGAATCCTTCTCCCTCCACCATTCAAGTGCGTCAAGTAAGTAAAAATCAGGAAAATACCCCGTGGAGGGGTTCCCGAGCGGCCAAAGGGATCAGACTGTAAATCTGACGGCTCTGCCTTCGAAGGTTCGAATCCTTCTCCCTCCACCATCTTCCTGAACACAATATGCAATGCCCCTGTGGAGGGGTTCCCGAGCGGCCAAAGGGATCAGACTGTAAATCTGACGGCTCTGCCTTCGAAGGTTCGAATCCTTCTCCCTCCACCATCCTTCAGACAACCCGGCCTCGCGCCGGGTTTTCGCTTTTCTGGATAGAATCCACATGGCGCTGTCAGATCTGACAATTGCCCTTCCCGCACTTTTTAGAAACAGTGGAGCCTCATGTCGCAAGGAGTGCACACAGATGTTTGAAATCTGGGATGAAACGGGTCGCGAGCACGGGCTGACACTGCCCGAGCTGCAACTGCGGCTGCGGGATTATCAGGGAGACGTGATGGTGCGCTACCTCAACCGCCTCGGCCTGCCGAGCACCCTCTTCCTGACCATCCGTCAGGGATGCGCCTATCAGCGCTTCAAGGCGGGCTCCCCCATGCTCGACTGGTCCTGGCTTGCCCAGGCCATGCACGCAGCCCCCCTGGCTGGCGCCGCACCTGCACAGGGCCATGCCCTTCCCTGACCCCCTCCTTCCTGCCCACGCCCATTATCAGACTCTTCCTACAGCCTCCCTTTAGACCCTCCCTGTATGATGCGCAGCCATGTTCCGTCAGGTGAGAGCCATGTTTGCGTTCAAAGAAGAGTATCCCGTGAGTGCCATGGTCAGCATGGCGGATATCGTCATCCCCTTTTATCAGCCCATCATCGGCCAGGATCGTCAGGTCAAGGGGTATGAGGTGCTGGCCAGGCGCTGGGATGCCGGCAACCAGGGTTATCAGAGCATCGATTTTGCCGCCCTCGGCGAGGATGATGCTCTGCACCTCGATATCGTCATGCTCAGGGCCATCATGCGCGATCTGCCCGTGCTCGCCCAAAAAGGCCCCTATGCGCTCTCCATCAACCTCAATCCGGCGCTCTCCAGCCCCACCTACCGCAATCTGCTATTGCTGGTGCTGCTCCAGGCCCGCAAGCTGGGGATCGCCATCTGGTTCGAGGTGCTGGAACACGTCAGGATCAAGCACCAGCACAGGGAGATGATCGAGGTGTTGCGAGCCCATGGCGCCCACATCGCCTGTGACGACTTCGGCTCCCTGGCATGCAACTTCCAGCGCCTGATGATGCTCCCCTACGAGATCGTGAAACTGGATCGTTCCCTGCTGCTCCAGGCTGTACGCAGCACCCATGCCCTCAACATGCTGACGGGGCTGGTGAAATACCTGCAACGACTCGGCATGGCCGTGGTGTGCGAGGGAGTGGAGACCCAGGCCCATATCGAGGTGGCGAACCGGCTGGGCTGCGACTACCAGCAGGGCTACGCCTACGCCATTCCCTCCCCTCTCTCCCGCTGGGCCTGAGCCGAACGCTTGCGTGTCACGGGGGAAACCCGGGCACCTTTCCCATGAAATTCGGCAGGGTGCTGCCATTTTCCTGCCAAAGATGGCAGGCTGTCCCGGCCACACTGACGCCGAGGCCCGCCATGGTTCGCTTTGCCACCTTCAATCTCGCCTTCGATCGCACTGCACCCGGCATGCTGGGGGAAGAGCTCGCCCTGACCCGCACCGAGCAGGATGCCCTGCTGGCCCGCCTCGCCGACGGCACCTTGAGCGGCGCCGAGAAGACCAAGGCCCTCGACGTGCAGCAGATCCGCAACATCGCCGAAATCATCCAGCGCACCCGGCCGGACGTGTTGCTGCTAAGCGAATTCGACAATGACGGCAAGGGCCGCGACACCACGGACCTCCACGCCTTCAACGACAACTACCTGGCCCATGCCCAGCACGACGAGGTGACCGCCATCAGCTATCCGGTGCTGCAGAACTTCGCCACCAACACCGGCCTGATGAGCGGCCATGACCTCAACCTGGATGGCCGAGTGAGCAGGCCGGACGACGCCTGGGGCTTTGGCAGCTATCACGGCCAGTACGCCTTCGCCGTGATGTCCCGCTATCCCATCGATACCAGGCAGATCCGCACCTTCCAGACATTCAAGTGGAAGGAGATGCCGGGCGAAGCGAACCCCGTCATCGACGACTGCCACAACCCCAGGGCACCGATCCCGAGCGGCCGCCAGTGTGGCGATGCCTGGTATGACGACGCAGCCTGGCAGGCGCTCCCCCTCTCCTCAAAGAACCACGCCGACGTGCCGGTGCACATCAGGCAGGGAGACAGGGAGGAGGTGATCCACTTCCTTATCTCCCACCCGACCCCGCCCATCTTCGGCAACGCGGCGCGCCACAACGTCAAACGCAACCGTGCGGAGATAGCCTTCTGGCAGGACTATGTGGCAGGGGCTGGCTACATGGTGGATGACGCCGGCAAGGCGGGTGGCCTGCCCGCGGGTGCCAGGTTCGTCATCGCCGGCGATCTCAACGCCGATCCCCAGATTGGCGATGGGGATCTCACCGCCATTCAGGCGCTGCACAACCATGTGCTGGTCAACCAGGCCGTCACCAACGGCGGCCTGATCCCGGTCAGCCAGGGCGGCCCCGAGTGCCTCGCCAGCCATCCGGATCAGTGCAAGCGCAACAACAACCGCCCCACCCCGGAGCGCATCACCAGCAGCAGCGGCCTGCAGCTCGACCACGTGCTGCCCTCCGCCAACCTGAACGCGGTCGCCTCCGGCGTGTTCTGGCCGGCCAGCTTCGAGCCGGGCTACCACCTGGTGTATGACCCCAAGCTCGGCATCGCCAAGGGCGTCAGTTCGGATCACCGCCTGGTGTGGGTCGACGTCACACTGTGACAGTGACGCAGAGCAGACAAGCAACGGGGCCCGCAGGCCCCGTTTTCATTGGTTTGTCATACCAGCTTCTCCACCCGGGCCGGCAGCCCCTGGCGGGCCGACGAGCCGATGGCCCAGTCCACCAGGGGATAGCGGCCATGGCGGCTGGGATCCAGCACCGCCAAGTCATTCAGATTGACCCCGGCTCCGCGCAGGGGATTGGCGACCACTTTCTGGCCGTCTATCCAATGTTCCCGCGCCCCCAGCTCCTTGTGGCCGAAACCGTGTTCGATGGCGATGGCATCGGCCTGCACCCCGGCCACGCACTCGGCCACCCCGATCACGCTGCCATCCGGGGTGCTGACCCGCACCCTGTCCCCGCTCTCGACGCCCAGCTGCGCCGCCGTCTGCGCATTGAGCCGCACCCGGTTGCTGGGGTTCACCTGGCGCAGGCGATCCGAGCCGATGCTCATGGAGCTCATGGTGTGGGACTTGTAACTGGTGAGCAGCAGCGGCCACTGGGCCGGCTTGAACGCCTCATTGAGCGGCGTGCCGTCCGCCAGCTGGGGGCGGAAAAAGCGCGGGGTACCGCTCAAGTATTGCCCGCTCTGGCTGTGGCGGCGGCTGCCCACCTCGGGGTTCCACACCATCAGCGGCTTGGGCCAGCGCTTGCTTGGCTGACCCGCGTCATCGCGCCCCTTGGCCGCCGGCTCGAAGCGCCCGCCACGGGCGAAGAGATAGGCGGCGCGGCCCGCCTCCTCCGCACTCAGGGTGGCATTCAGCACCGGCAGGATCCGCTCCACCCCGGACCAGGCGAGATCCTCAGGCCCGATAGGAGGCACCGGCTCGCCGAGATAGGCGACGTTGGCCGCCCCGTAGAGGGAGAAGTCCGCCGCCCTGTTCAAGCCATGCAACTTGCCGTCCGCCCCTTTGAGCGCCCCCTCGCCAAAGCCCGGCAGCCCCAGCCGTTTGGCCACCGCGATAAAAAAGGACTCCATGCAGACCGGATCCCCCTCGGCAGTCTTGGCGACTCTAGGCTCCACGATAGGCCAGCGGCCGGTGGAAACCTTGGTCAGCACCCCGTGCCAGGCGGTGGCCCAGCCCCAGGACTCGTAGGTCAGGGTATCCGGCACTAGGTAGTCCGACAGCGCCGATGACTCGTTGATGAAGCTGTCGATGCTGACCACAAGGGGCAGCACGGCGGGGTCCTTGAGCTCTTCACCGATGGCCTTGCTGAGCCCGGCCTGACCGTAGAGGGGGTTGCCCATGTGGTTGATCCAGGCCTTGAGCCGGTAGGGGTAGCCGTTTACCGCCGCAGTCAGGTGCTCGCCGAGCAAGGGGCCGGAGATGGGGAACCAGGGCTCTTGCGCCGGATAGGGGTTCTGACCCGCCTCGCGCTTGCGGCGATATTCGGAGGTCTTCTCGTAGGGGAACTTGGATCGCGACAGGAAGACCCCGGCTGGCTTGACCATGCCGGGGAAGCTCGCCAGATCGTAGCGCGGCCCCGCCCCGAAGGGATCGAACTTGCCGCCGCTCGCCACGGCGCCGCCCCGGGCGTTGAGGTTGCCGATCATGACGTTGAGCATCATGATGGCCCAAGCCGAGTAGAAGCCGTTGGCGCTCATGGTGCCGCCGTGGGAGACCACTGCCGCGCGGGTGCCGTGGCTGGTGAATTCCCGCGCCAGCGCCTCGATATCGGCCACCGGCACGGCGCACTCGGCGCTGTATTGCGCGAAGGAGTGCTCCCGGCACGCCTCGGCCAGCAGCTGGAAGCTACTCTTCACCATCAGCGCCCCCTTGGGGCCCTGAATGGGGCGATCCACCCAGAGGTTGGCCCGCTCACACTGGCCGGCGGGTCTCGGCTCGCCACTGCTCGCCTCCTCTACCAGCATGGCGTCCCCCTCTCCATAGGCTTCCCCATCAAAGGGCAAGCCAAGATCGCTGGCCCGCAGCATCTGACCGAAGCGCGGGTGGGACTCGTCGCTGAGCACCAGGTGGCTGGCGTTGCAAAAACCGCGATAACCGGCCCGCTCGGCCGCCTCGGCATTGGGCGCCATCAGGAAGGGCTCGGCATAGCGTTGGTGGTCGATGATCCAGCGCAGCATGGCCATGGCCAGCGCCGAGTCGGTGGCGGGGCGGATGGGCAGCCAGCGGTTGGCAGGGGCGGACGGCATGTTCACCGTGTTGGGCAGGCTGGGGGCCACCACCACGTAGGAGAACGGCTTGCCCGGTCGCGCCCGGTTTGCCGCCAGCTGGCGGGACTGGCGCTTGAAGGGGTTGCCCGATTGCTGGGGCGAGGTGCCCATGAACAGCAGGAAGTCGCTCTCGTCCCAGTCAGGCTTAAGGTGGGCGTTCTTCTCCAGATCGTCCAGCAGGGCGCCGGCCCCGACCCGGAATGACAGGCCACAATAAGCGCCGTGGTTGGCGAAGTTGCGGGTGCCGAAGCTGTTGAAGGTGAAACGCTTGATGAAGTGATCCCGCCCCTCGTCCGAGGCGTTGCTCACCAGCAGCTGGTTGGCTCTGGGGCCGTACTCCGGGTTTGCCGGGTCGAGCGGCTCGGCGAGGTTGCGGATGGCCCGCAGCCCCTCAACCTGGCCCTCGCCAAACAGGTCTCCCCCCTCCACCACCTCGGCCACCAGCTGCTCGAAGGGGATGCTCTGCCAGCGGCCGCTGCCACGGGGCCCCACCCGCTTGAGACAACGGGTGACCCGCTGCGGGCTGTCGAGCTGCTCGAGCATGGCGTTGCCCCGGGCGCAGGCGGTGGAGCGCCCGTCCAGCCCCCCTTCCTGGTAGCCACTGGTTGCGAGCAGCGCCTGCTTGACCGGGGTCTTGAAGTCAATGTGATGGCGAGCGGAGAGGGGGTGATAGGGGTTGCCCAGGATCCGCACTATCTGGTCGCGCTCGTTGTCGATGCGGGCCCGCACTCCGCACAGGGTCCAGCAGCCGAGGCACATGGTGTTGGCAACCCGCTGGGCCGGGTTGGGGTGCAGCTCCCCCTGCTCGTCAACCCGGTACTCCACGGCCAGCGAGTTGCCATGGATGGGATCCCGGGTCGGCTGGCCCGAGCTGCCGGTGGCGAGGCCAGTCGCCACCTGCTTGAGGGTGTCGCTGTAACCGGCGACGAACAATCCGGTACCGCCGGCGATGGCGGCGCCCTTGAGAAACTTGCGTTTGCTGTGATCCATCAGAGTGCCTCGCGTGCAAAAGGAGTGGGTGCCTTGATGGCGGGGGAAGCAGAGGGGCGCACCAGCTCCGAGAGGGCCACCAGCAGGGCCAGCAGCAGACCGAAAGTACCGAGAATGCCGAGCACACCGGCCGGGCCCCAGGCGATTTCATAGAGGTAGACGCCGGCCCCGTACTTGGGTGCGAGCTGTCCCTGGATCAGCACCAGCCAGCGCAGGCCCCACACCAGGTGCAGCCCCAGCAGCGCCAGCCCCCAGAGTGCCAGGCGGGCAGAGATCCTTGGCCACAGCAGCCTCAGCAGGCCGGCCAGCCCCAGGGTCAGCAACAGCCAGTGGGCCGCCAGCCGCCAGCTCGGGTCGAGCCGATGGAGGGCTGCGGCCTCTGCTGCCGAGGCGCCGCCAAACAGGGCCCAGCCCAGCAGGGAGAGCGCCAGCAGGCCTAACGTCCAGCCGCTCTGGCGCAGCAGGGTCGACTCGGTCTGGGCATGCCAGCCCGCCAGCAAGAGGTTGAGCAGCAGCAGGGCGCTCTGGGCCCCCAGCACGGCGCTCAGGGTCAGCAGCCAGGGCAACCAGGGGGTATGCCAGAGCGGGCGCGCCGCCACCGCCATGGTCTCGAGCCCGGTGTAGAGGGCGATGCTGAGCCCGCTCACAGCCGCCAGCAGAGAGAGCGGCCGCTGCCAGACGTGCCCCGACCAGCTTCCCAGGCAGAGCAGCCGGGCAAGGCGGGCTATCTTGTCCCCTTCTGCACCGCGCCGGGCCAGGGCGGGTCTTAGCAGCAGCCAGCCGAGCAGCATGGAGAGCAGGCTGAACAGCGGCAGCAGATAGGCGCCATACCACATGACGGAGCCAAAACGCGTCTGGGCGTAGAAGTGCCAGGCCCGGGCCGGCTGGTGCAGATCCGCGGTCAGGGCGATGGGAGCCACCAGACCAGCCGCCACCATCAGCACCGCCGCCAGGGTCTGCAGCCGCGGGTCCGGCGCCTTGCGCCACAGCTCAAACGCGCCGAGCCAGAGGGCCCCGTAGGCGAGGCCGATGAGAAAGAAATATTGCACCGCCCAGGGCAGCCAGGTGATGGGCTGAGCCGGGGCCAGCAGTTCGTTAATGACCATGGGCTATCTCCTTGCCATCGTCGGTGAGCAGGGTGCGCAGGGCCGGGTTGCCGTCGACCTTGCTGACGAAGGCCTCGTCCATGCCGAGATAAAAGACCCGCGGCTGGGTATTGGCCTCCGGCTTGAGCACCTTGAGCGCCGGCTCGTATTCGCGCAGCAAGCGGCTTATCCGGCTCTTGGGATCATTCAAATCACCTATGATGCGCGCCTCGCCGACGCAGCTCTCCACGCAGGCGGGCAAGAGCCCCGCCTCCAGCCGATGGGCGCAGAAGGTGCACTTGTCGGCGGTGTTGGTCTCATGGTTGATGAAGCGGGCATCGTAGGGGCAGGCCTGCACGCAGTAACCGCAGCCGACGCACCAGTCGTTGTTGACCACGACGATGCCGTCGTCGCGCTGGAAGGTGGCGCCAGTGGGGCAGACATCGAGGCAGGCGGGCTCGGCACAGTGGTTGCACAGCCTCGGCAACATCAAGAGAGAGGCGGGAGCCGCGAGGGCGGCCACGTCGCTCACCTCGTACTGGCTCACCGTGGTGCGAAACTGACCGAGGGGGGGCTGATTTTCGATGGTGCAGGCCACGGTGCAGGCCTGACAGCCGACGCAGCGGCGCAGGTCGATCAGCATGCCGTAACGCTTGCGCCCGTCCCCCCGGCTGATGGCCGCCCGCCCGTTGCGGGGAGCGGGAACGGACTGCGCCTGAACCTGGGTGACGGGGATCAGGGCAGCCCCTGCGGTGAGGGCGGCGATCCCGGATAACAATCGGCGCTTGCTGGGCTCCATGGCGTCTTTCCTTCTGCTGAGCTGGCTTGAAAGGGGTTGAGCCGATTGTCCTCAACGCAGGAAGTCGCCTCTATTGTGGTTTTCCACATACCGGGAGCCGGGTTGATCCAGCGCAATAAAAAATGTCCCAGCCCTGCTGAACTGTGACCGGGGCGGCGTTTGCCGCCCCTCCCGGCCCCCGTTCGCATGCAAGCGCACGTCCCGGTGATAGACTGCCCCTTTGCATAGAGAGGAGATCCCCCTGCACGCCCCAGTTCCCTTGCCCCTGCTCAGCCTGCTGCTCTTGCTCGCCCTGTCAGCCCTGCCGCTGCGGGTGCAGGCCGCCCCGCCCCCCTCTTCGCCAGCGCCGGCCCGACAGGAATCCTCACCATCCCAGGCCACGCCGGTGCAGGCCATGGCCGAGCCGATACGCATCGGCGTGCTGGCCACCCGCGGCCCGGCCCTGGCCAGAGCCCAGTGGCAACCGCTGCTTCGCTGGCTGGCACTGCGCGTGCCCGGCCATCGCTTCGTGCTGCATCCGCTGGGGCTTGATGAGCTGGCCGAGGCCGTCGCCCGCGAGCACCTCGATTTCGTCATCACCAACCCGGGCCAGTCGGTGAGTCTGGCGCGCCAGTATCCGCTGGCCTGGCTCGCCACCCTCAAGAGTCCGGCCGGGGGGGACAACCTCGCCATCGGCGCTGCCCTGGTGGTGCCTGCCCAGACCCCCTACCAACACTGGCGTGACCTCGAGGGGCAAGCGGTCGCTGCCGTTTCGGAGAACGCCTTCGGCGGCTACCTCGCCTTTCGCTTCGAGGCAGGCGAACAGGGGGTCAGGCTGGAGCGCTTCTTCTCCACCGTGCAGTTCACCGGCTTTCCGCTGGACCGGCTCATCGAGCGGCTGGCGGCAGGGGAGGTGGCTGCCGCCATCGTGCCGGTGTGTCAGCTCGAGCGCATGGAGCGGGAAGGCAAGGTCGCCAGGGGGGCGTTTCGGGTGCTGGACGATCAGGCGCCGGCCGGCTTTGGTTGCCAGAGCTCGACCCGGCTCTACCCCAACTGGTCCTTCGCCAAGACAGAGCGGGCCTCCCCCGCGCTGGCGCTGGCGGTGACCCGCGCGCTGTACGATCTGCCCGCTGATAGCGAGGCGGCCATCGCCGCCGATTCGGCGGGCTGGACCGTGCCCACCAGCGAGCTCGCCATCGACCGCCTGCTCAAGGCGCTGGATCGCCACCCGCTGCAGGGCCCCTGGTGGCAAGCGGCCTGGCACTGGCTGCGCCAGCATCAGCAGTGGGGCTGGGGCGCCCTGGCGCTGGTGCTGCTGCTGGGGGGCCACCACCTGCTGCTGCAATACCTGTTCAACCGCAGCCAGCGCCGGCTGCTCAAAGCCCGCCACCAGCTCGAGCAGAAGGGACGCCAGCTGGCACAGGCCAGACGGCTCGCCGAACTGGGCGAGCTGGGCGCCAACGTGGCCCACGAGATCAATCAGCCCCTGAGCGCCATCGCCAACTACAGCCAGGGAGCCTTGTTGCGACTGGACAAATTGGCACAGGATCCGGCCCAGTCTGCCGCCCAGGCCTCCCTGCGTCAGGCCCTGGAGCAGATAGGGCTCCAGGTCCAGCGCATCACCCAGACCGTCAACCGGCTCAGAGCCAGGCTGCAAAAGCGCCCTCCCCGCTTCGCGCCTTGCGACCTGCCCACCCTGGTGGCGGAGCTGTGCCCCCTGCTGGAGCAGATGCTGGCGCCGCTCGACGTCGCCTTCACCCTGCACTGGCGAGGCCAGCCACGCCCGTTACCTCTGGACGGCACCGGGATGGAGCAGTTGCTGGTCAACCTCATCAAGAATGGCGCCGAGAGTGCGGCGCAGAGGGCTCGCCTTCCTACGCCAGCAGCGGCACAGGAGCCTGCCCGGGTTGAGCTGCTGATCGCCTTCGAGGCGCAGAGATTGTTGCTGGAGATCCGTGACAACGGTGCCGGCCTGAGGGTCCCCACGACCGAACTTCAGCAGGCGTTTTACAGCGACAAGCCCGATGGCATGGGGCTGGGGCTGGCCATCTGCCGGGAGGTGGTCGAGAGCCATCGCGGCCAGTTCAGCCTGGAGAACCTGAGCCCCCACGGCTGCCTGGCCCGGGTCATTCTGCCCGTGCCGCCCCCCGAAACCCTCCCTTCATCCACCGACATGCCGAGGAACTGAGATGACGTCCCCTGCCCGCCCCCCGCTCTATCTGGTCGACGACGACGAGGCCGTGCTCGACTCCCTGCGCTTCATGCTGGAGAGCTGCGACGAGCGACAGCTGTTCAGCTTTTCCGATGGCGAGCGCTTTCTGGCAGAGGTCGACCTGCACCAGCCCGCCTGCCTCATTCTCGACTGCCGCATGCCGGGGCTGTCGGGCCCCGAGGTGCAGCAGCGGCTGAAGGCGGCCCAGAGCCCCATCGCCATCCTGTTTCTCACCGGCCACGGCGAGGTGCCCCTGGCGGTGGAGTCCCTCAAGCAGGGGGCGGTGGATTTCTTGCAAAAGCCGGTGCAGCTGGCCCCCCTGCTCGCCGCCATCGAGCGGGCCGAGCAGGCGACGCAGGCGGCGGCCACCCGCCTCGCCCAGCTGGCCGCCTTTGAGCGCCTCACCCCGCGCGAACGCCAGTTGTTACAGCTCATCGCCCGGGGCCACAAGAACCAGCAGATAGCGCAGGATCTCTGCATTTCGGTGCGCACCGTCGAGGTGTGCCGCGCCAGCCTGATGAAACGCCTGGCGGTGAACTCCCTCGCCGAGATGCTGCTGCGCTACGCGCAGGTGAACGAACAACTCTGAGTGGCCTGCAACCGTACAAAACGGGCAGGGATCACACATTTGGCGCTTCGATGGCGGTAGAGTGCCCTCTTCTCTTCACCAGGATCGCCCGGGTCCTGCGCCTTGTTTCGAGGACACATCATGGAACTGCTTCTGCTCAGCAACGGTAAAACCACAGAACACCCCGGCCTGCTCGGCTGGGCCCGCGACCGGGTGCAAGCCCTGCTCGCTCGCAACCAGGTCAAGCGCATCCTGCTCATCCCCTACGCGGTGATCCGCAGCGACTGGGATGCCCGTGCCCGGGAGCTCACCGAGAGTCTGGGGGTGGACGCCATCAGCATCCATCACTTCGACGATCCGGTGGATGCCATCAACCGGGCCGACGCCATCTTCATCAGCGGCGGCAATACCTGGCTCCTGAACCAGCGGCTGCACGAGTATGGTCTGGTGGTCCCCATCCAGCGTGCGGTGCGCGAGCGGAGCGTGCCCTATGTGGGCTGGAGCGCCGGCTGCAACGTGGCCACCCCCAGCATCCGCACCACCAACGACATGCCGGTGTGCAGCGCCGTCGTGCTGCCTGCGCTGGGGCTCTTCCCCGTGCAGATCAACCCCCACTATCTGGACGCCAGCATCAGCGGCCACATGGGGGAGACCCGGGACGAGCGTCTGGCCGAGTTCTGCGCCATCAACCCGAGCGAATCCGTGGTGGCCCTGCGCGAGGCGAGCCTGTTGCAGATCGGCGGCGATCACATCGAGTACTGGAGCGCCCGGGGCGAGACCTTCAAGATCTTCAAGCACGGCGAACCCGTCCGGGAATACGGGGACGCTGCGCCTCTGGCAGCGCTCACCCCCTTCACGCCGGCACGCTGATCCTGCCAAACGACAGAGGGATGGCCTGCGCCATCCCTCTTTCTTTGTTGCTCGCCCCTTCGTGATTCACTCCAGAATGGCCATCTCCTCCCTAGAGCCGCTGCGCCCGGGAGTCCTCAGCAACACCACCAGCGGCACGGCGCACAGGCTGACCCACATCATCAGGCGAAAATCCTGCAGGTAGGCGAGCAGGCTGGCCTGCCGGGTCACCTCGCCGTTGATCATGGCCAGCCCCTTCGGCGTCATCAGCTCCGCCATGCCCCCGCCCTGATGCAGGTTGACATTGAACGGGGTGATGTAGGCGGCGAACGCCTCGTGGTTCATCTGGGATCGCTGGGCCAGATAGGTGATCACTACCGAGATGCCGATGCTGCTGCCGATGTTGCGCACCAGGCTGAACAGCGCCGTCCCCTCGTTGCGATAGCGCGGCGCCAGGGTCGCAAAGGTGATGGTGGAGAGTGGCACGAAGATGAAGCCGAGTCCCAGCCCCTGGATGATGCCGGTGCGCACTATGTCCCAGCTGTCGATGTCCGTGTTGAACAGGGTCATCTCCCACATGGAGAAGCTGGTGAGCAGCAGCCCTGACAGGATGAGGTAACGGGCATCCACCCGGCCCGACAGCCTGCCCACCAGCATCATGGCAACCATGGTGCCCACCCCGCGCGGGGCGAGCAGGTAACCCACGTCGATCACCGGGTAACCCATCAGTCCCTGCATGAAGGGAGGCAGCAGCGTCATGGTCGCCAGCAAGATGATGCCGACGATGAAGATGAAGAGCAGACCGACGCTGAAGTTGCGATCCCGGAACAGGGCCGGTTCTATGTAAGGATGCGGGTGGGTGAAGATATGCACCACGAAGAGGTAGAACGCCATCACCATCAGGGCGGTCTCGATGACGATCTCCCGGCTGGCGAACCAGTTCTGGGACTCTCCCCTGTCCAGCGCCATCTGCAACGCCCCGATGCCGAGACTCAGCAGGGCGAACCCCAGCAGATCGAAGCGGCGGCTGGCATCGATCTTCGTCTCCTCGATGAAGGCGGCAAGCCCGAACCAGGCCAGCAGGCCGAACGGCAGATTGATGTAGAAGACCCAGCGCCAGTTGTAGTACTCGGTGAGCCAGCCCCCCAGCGACGGCCCCAGAATGGGGCCCACCATGACCCCAATCCCCCAGAGCGCCATGGCGGAGCCGTGCTTCTCCGGCGGATAGGTGTCCAGCAGCACCGCCTGTGAGAGGGGCACCAGGCTGGCACCGAAGATCCCCTGAAGCAGGCGGAACAGCACGATCTGCTCCAGGCTCTGGGCCGCGCCACACAGCATGGAGGCGACGGTAAAGCCCGCCACCGACCACATGAACAGCCTTTTGCGGCCAATTCTTGCCGAGATGAAACCGGTCAGCGGCATGAAGATGGCGGCCGCCACTATGTAGGAGGTGAGCACCCAGGAGATCTGATCCTGGGTCGCCCCCATCGCCCCCTGCATGTGGGGGAGGGCCACGTTGGCGATGGTGGTGTCCAGCGCCTGCATGATGGTCGCCACCATCACCGACAGGGTGATGAAGGTGCGACGGGAAGCCTGGTCTGCCTGCCCTGTGGCTGCGCTCGTCATATCAACCTCGACCTGACAGGCCAGGCAGGGTGCGCTGATGGCCGGTGTCTATCTCGGCGGTGGCACTCAGACCCGCCCTCAGGGTGGGCAGATCCGCTCCCGAATCCAGCTTGATCCGCACTGCCACCCGCTGGGCGATCTTGACCCAGTTGCCGGTGGCGTTCTGGGCCGGGATCACCGAAAACTCGGAGCCTGTGGCCGGGCTCAGGCTCTCCACCACCCCGGTCCAGTGCGCATCGGGGTAGGTATCCACACTGATGCCCACCTTCTGGCCAGGTTGCACATGGGTCAGCTCCGTCTCGGTGAAGTTCGCCTCCACCCAGGGGGTGTCGGTCTCCACCAGCATCATGGCGGTCATGCCCACCAGATTGTACTGGCCGGGCTTGGGCAACTGGCTGACGATGCCGTTGGCGGGGGCATAGATGGTGGTGCGAGCCAGATCCAGCCTGGCCTTGGCCAACTCGGCCGCGGCCTCCTGATAGGCGGGCTGCTGATCCACCGGCAGGTTCACGTCCCCGCTGAGGGAGGCTTCAATCTTCTTGAGCCCCTCCTCCAGCGCCACCTGCTGCTGGGCGGTCTGTATGGTGAGCTGGCGGGCATCGTCGTAATTGGCGGTGGAGGTGAAGTGCCTGGTCACCAGATCCGCCTGGCGATGCTCCTCCTTCAGGGCATAGGCATGGCGGGTGCGGGCCACGGCGATCTCCGCCTGCTGGCCGCGATAACTGGTCTGCAACGCCACCAGATCGGTGCGCACCTTGGCAAGTTCCGCCTCGGCCTTGGCCACGGCGACCCGGAAGGACTCCTGATCCAGCTCGAACAGCGGCTGGCCAGCCCGGACCTGCTGGTTTTCCTCGACGAACACCTTGGCCACCCGGCCCAGCACCTCGGTGCTGATGGGGACCTTGTCCGCCTTCACATAGGCGTTGTCCGTCTCCACATAGCGCCCGCCCTGCAGGTAGATAACGCCCGCCCCGAGCAGGGCCAGTGCCGGCACCACCACCAGCAACAGCAGGCGGGTGCGGCGCCGGTTGGCGGCGGGACGGGAGGAAGAGGGGGAATCAGTGGTCATGATATGGCTCCACGTTGGTTGGCATCACAGGAAAGCATCAGAGGTGGCCGAGGTTGGCACGCAGGATCTTGAGGGAGCGGCACAGCGCCTCGGTCGCCTCCTCCCCCAGCTCGCCGATGGCCCTCTGATGCACCAGATCGGACGCCTGTTTGATCATCGCCAGATAGGGGGTGGCCCCTTCGGTCAGATGGAGCTGATAGGCACGCCTGTCATGGGGGTCGCTGCGCCGCTCCACCAGGCCGCTCTCCGCCAGCTGATCGAGCTGACGGGCCAGGGTGATGGGCTGGATGTCGAGCCGCTCCGCCAGATCCACCTGGCGGATCCCTTCGCTGCGTGCAATGTGCACCAGAGCCCTGGCCTGGGCCAGGGTGAGGCAGCTTCCCTCCAGCTGCTGCTGGAACTGGCGGCGCATCAGGCGCTGGACGTCGCCGATGAGAAAGCCAAGGGTGTCCGGTTGTTTGTTCATGATATGCAACCCATATAGTAAGCTTTACTTATTATATGCAAAGCGTATCCACGTGCAAGCTGGCCCCGGCCGCCGTTTGGGTTCATGCTGGGTGCCACCACCTCAACGGCAGGAGACACGTCATGGATATCAGGATGGAGCGGGACAGCCTGGGGGAGATAGCCGTCCCGGCGGACAGGCTCTGGGGGGCCCAGACCCAGCGCTCCCTGCATCACTTCAACATCTCGGGGGAGCGCCAGCCCATGGAGATCATCCATGCCCTGGCCTGCATCAAGTCCGCCTGCGCCCGGGTCAACCACGCCCTGGGGCTACTCCCCGCCCGCAAGGCCCAGGCCATCATGGCCGCCGCCGACGAAATCCTGCGCGGCCTGCACGACGCCGAGTTTCCCCTGATGGTGTGGCAGACCGGCTCCGGCACCCAAACCAACATGAACCTCAACGAGGTGCTGGCAAACCGGGCCAGCGAACTGCTCGGCGGCCCCCGGGGGGAAGCGCGGCTGGTGCATCCCAACGACGAGGTAAACAAGAGCCAGTCCAGCAACGATGTCTTCCCGAGCGCCATGAACCTGGCGGCGGTCACCGCCATCACGCAGCGGTTGCTGCCGGCCCTCGCTGCCCTGAAGCAGACCCTGGCAGGCAAGGCCGCCGCCTTCGACCACATCGTCAAGATTGGCCGCACCCATTTGCAGGATGCCACTCCCCTCACCCTGGGCCAGGAGATCTCCGGCTGGGTCGCCCAGCTTGAACAGGGGGAGCGCCATCTACGCGCCGCCCTGCCCCATTTGTGCGAGCTGGCGCTCGGCGGCACCGCCGTGGGCACCGGCCTCAACTGCCCTCCCGGCTTTGCCGAGGCGGTGGCCAGAACCCTGGCCGAGCAGACCGGCCTGCCGCTCATCAGCGCCCCCAACAAGTTCGAGGCCCTGGCGGCGAGTGACGCCCAGGTTCACGCCCACGGTGCCCTCAAGACGCTGGCAGCCTCCCTCATGAAGATCGCCAACGACGTGCGCTGGCTGGCGAGCGGCCCCCGCAGCGGGCTGGGGGAGCTGCTCATCCCCGAGAACGAGCCCGGATCCTCCATCATGCCCGGCAAGGTCAACCCGACCCAGAGCGAGGCGCTCACCATGCTGTGCGCCCAGGTGATGGGCAACGATGTAGCCATCAACATCGGCGGCGCCAGCGGCAACTTCGAGCTCAACGTGTTCAGGCCGATGATCGCCTACAACGTCCTGCAGAGCGTGCGGCTGCTGGCGGACGGCATGCAGAGCTTCCACGACCACTGCGCCGTCGGCATCACCCCGAACCAGGCCAGGATCGACGATCTGCTCTCCCGCTCCCTGATGCTGGTGACGGCCCTCAACCCCCATATCGGCTATGACAAGGCGGCCGAGATCGCCAAGCGGGCGCACCATCAGGGGCTCAGCCTGCGGGAGGCGGCCATTGCCTCGGGCCACCTCAGCGCGGAGCAGTTTGATGCCTGGGTGATCCCCGCTGACATGGTGGGTCGCACGCCATAAGGCAGCGCACTGCACTGCAATCCCATGCTCGGGGCATACCAGCGCAGGTGGCAGGCGCAGCAAATAGGGACAGTGATGGGCAATAAAGATGAAAAGGGCGCCATGGCGCCCTTTTCATTGCAGATCTGCCGTCAGGTCTTGCTCTGGCAGTTGAACATCCAGTGGGTGCCGAACTTGTCCACCAGGGATCCGAAATAGTCACCCCAGAACATCTCCGCCAGCGGCATCTCCACCTGGCCTCCCTCAGCCAGGGCTGCGAACAGGCGATCGGTCTCGCCCCGGCTGTCCGGCTCCAGGTTGAGGTAGCTGTTGTTGCCCTGCACCAGGGTGAACCCCATGCTGGCCGGAGCATCCGTGCCCATCAGCACGTGACCCCCAAGGATGGGCAGGGCCACATGCATCACCAGCTCCCCGTCTTCCTCCGACAAAGGGGGCTGGCCCGGGCAACCCGGGGACTCCTTGAACCTGTGGATGGGGCCGCTGAAGTCACCGCCGAACACTTCGCGATAGAAGAGGAAGGCAGCCTCCGTCTCCCGGGCAAAATTGAGATAGGTACTGACACGCGCCATGGGTTTCTCCTTGTCACCGATAGCTGGCCCCTGTGGCCAGCTAACAGCATAGAAGAGCACGGGGCTCTGTCAGGTGGCGCTCCGCCCCCTTCTGCGCACGGGGGAGCCGCGCTCACAGCCCAGGCTCGGTCGAACACGCAAAAGCGCAACCCGATTCACAGTGGGTTGCACCTCATATAGGCATTCATAAGATGCATTGCCAACCCATTAATAATGCTGTGAAAAGCGGACAAGCGGCGGGCTTGAAAGGAGCCTGATGGAGACCGGATTCATGGAAGAATTCAACAATGTAACCAATACATTAAAATTTCTTGCTTGAAGGTTGCACCTGGTTGCACCATCATCGGCGAAATTTAACCGTCCGGTAATATTGTTACCTTCTAGACACAGGAAGTCCCATGGCCACTACCACCCTCGGCGTCAAACTCGATGAAGCGACCCGCGACCGCCTCAAACAGGCTGCGCAGACCCTGGATCGCACTCCCCACTGGCTGATCAAGCAAGCCATCTTCACCTATCTGGAGCAACTGGATCGCGGTCTGACCCCGCCCGAGCACTCCGGGCTGGCTGCCGCCGCCGGGGAAGAGGCCGTCGAGACCCTGACCGAGCAGGGCATCCAGGTCTTCCTCGAGTTTGCCGAGAGCATTCTGCCCCAGTCCGTGCTGCGGGCCGCCATCACGGGGGCTTATCGCCGCCCCGAGACCGAAGCCGTCCCCATGCTGCTGGAGCAGGCCCGTCTGCCCAAGGAGAAGGCTGACGCGACCCAGAAGCTGGCCATGGGCATCGCCGAGAAGCTGCGCAACCAGAAGAGCGCCAGCGGCCGTCAGGGCCTGGTGCAGGGGCTGCTTCAGGAGTTCTCCCTCTCCTCCCAGGAAGGGGTGGCCCTGATGTGCCTGGCGGAGGCGCTGCTGCGCATCCCCGACAAGGCGACCCGGGATGCCCTCATCCGCGACAAGATAAGCGGCGGCAACTGGAGCCAGCATCTGGGCCAGAGCACCTCATTGTTCGTCAACGCAGCCTCCTGGGGTCTGCTCATCACCGGCAAGCTGGTGGCCACCCACAACGAGGCGGGCATGAACAACTCCCTCAAGGGACTCATCGGCAAGGGGGGTGAGCCGCTCATCCGCAAGGGCGTCGACATGGCGATGCGCCTGATGGGTGAACAGTTCGTCACCGGCGAGACCATCGCCGAGGCGCTGGCGAACGCAGGCGGCATGGAGAGCAAAGGGTTCCGCTACTCCTACGACATGCTGGGGGAAGCGGCCCTGACCGAGGAGGACGCCAAACGCTATCTGGCCTCCTACGAGCAGGCCATCCACGCTATCGGCAAGGCCTCCCACGGTCGCGGCATCTACGAGGGGCCGGGTATCTCCATCAAACTCTCCGCCCTGCATCCGCGCTACAGCCGCGCCCAGTACGATCGCGTCATGGAGGAGCTCTACCCCACCTTGCTGGGCCTGACCCAGCTCGCCAGGCAGTACGACATCGGCATCAACATCGACGCCGAGGAGGCCGATCGGCTGGAGATCTCCCTCGATCTGCTGGAGAAGCTCTGCTTCGATCCGTCCCTCGCCGACTGGAACGGCATCGGCTTCGTCATCCAGGCCTACCAGAAGCGCTGCCCCTATGTGATCGACTACGTCATCGATCTCGCCAAGCGCAGCCGTCACCGCCTGATGATCCGTCTGGTGAAGGGCGCCTACTGGGACAGCGAGATCAAGCGCGCCCAGCAGGAAGGGCTGGAAGGCTACCCGGTCTATACCCGCAAGCCCTACACGGACGTCTCCTACCTCGCCTGCGCCCGCAAGCTGCTGGCGGTGCCCGAGGCCATCTATCCCCAGTTCGCCACCCACAACGCCCACTCCCTGTCTGCCATCTATCAGCTGGCGGGTCAGAACTACTACCCGGGCCAGTACGAGTTCCAGTGCCTGCACGGCATGGGTGAACCGCTCTACGAACAGGTGGTCGGCAAGGTGGCCGACGGCAAGCTGGGTCGCCCCTGCCGCATCTATGCCCCGGTGGGCAGCCACGAGACCCTGCTCGCCTACCTGGTGCGCCGCCTGCTGGAGAACGGGGCCAACACCTCCTTCGTCAACCGCATCGCGGACAACAACATCTCCCTCTCGGATCTGGTGCAGGATCCGGTGCAGCAGATCGAGCAGATGGCCGCCCGTGAAGGGACCCTGGGTCTGCCCCATCCGCGCATCCCCCTGCCCCGGGATCTCTACGGCGAGGCGCGCCCGAACTCCGCAGGTCTGGATCTCGCGAACGAGCACCGCCTGGGGTCACTCTCCGCCGCCCTGCTCGCCAGCACCAACACCGCCTATCAGGCCGTACCCATGCTGGGTTGCGACACCGAGGCGCCGACCCAGTTCCAGCCCGTGCTCAACCCGGCGGATCACCGCGATGTCGTCGGTCAGGTGAGCGAAGCCACGGTAGCGCTGGTGGACAAGGCGCTCGCCTGCTCCCTCACGAGCGGCCAGATCTGGCAGTCCACCCCGCCAGCCGAGCGGGCCGCCGTGCTGGACAGGGCAGCCGATCTGATGGAATCCGAACTGCAACCCCTGATGGGCCTGCTGGTTCGCGAATCCGGCAAGACCTTCGCCAACGCCATCGCCGAGGTACGCGAGGCGGTGGACTTCCTGCGCTACTACGCCGCCCAGGCGCGCAACCACTTCGCCAACGACACCCACAGACCGCTCGGCCCCGTGGTCTGCATCAGCCCCTGGAACTTCCCCCTGGCCATCTTCAGTGGCCAGGTTTGCGCGGCCCTGGCCGCCGGCAATACGGTGCTGGCCAAGCCTGCCGAGCAGACCCCCCTCATCGCGGCACAAGCGGTGCGCATCCTGCTGGAAGCGGGGGTTCCCGCCGGTGCGGTGCAACTGCTGCCGGGCCGTGGAGAGACCGTGGGTGCGGCGCTCATCGCGGACGAACGGGTGCGCGGCGTCATGTTCACCGGCTCCACCGAGGTGGCGGGCATCATCTCCCGCAACCTGGCCGGTCGCCTCGACGCCCAGGGCCGCACCATTCCCCTCATCGCCGAGACCGGCGGCCAGAACGCCATGATCGTCGACTCTTCCGCCTTGACCGAACAGGTGGTGATGGATGTCATCTCCTCGGCGTTCGACAGCGCCGGTCAGCGCTGCTCCGCCCTGCGAGTGCTGTGCGTGCAGGATGACGTGGCGGATCGGGTGATCCGGATGCTCAAGGGCGCCATGGCCGAGTACAAGGTCGGCAGCCCCGAGCACCTTTCCACCGACATCGGTCCCGTCATCGACGCCGAGGCCAAGGCCAACATCGAGCGCCACATCAAGGCCATGGGCGACAAGGGGCGCAAAGTGCACCAGATCGCCCGCACCCAGGGGGATGCCTGCAGCCGCGGCACCTTCGTGCTGCCGACCCTGATCGAGCTCGACAGCCTGGACGAACTGGGGCGCGAAGTGTTCGGCCCTGTGCTGCACCTGGTCCGCTACCCGCGCACCCGGCTCGGGGAGTTGCTCGAGCAGATCAACGGCAGCGGCTACGGCCTGACCCTGGGTGTTCATACCCGCATCGACGAGACCATCGCCCAGGTGGTGAACGTGGCCAAGGTGGGCAACCTCTACGTCAACCGCAACATCGTGGGCGCCGTGGTCGGGGTGCAACCCTTCGGTGGGGAAGGGCTTTCCGGCACCGGTCCCAAGGCCGGTGGCCCGCTCTACATGTATCGCCTGCTCGGCGCCCGTCCCCAGGAGGCGGTGGCCAACCAGCTGCACCAGGAGTCCGGTGCCCTGCATGCCGAGGCGAAAGCCCCCCTCGTGGCCCTGCGCGACTGGGCGAGCAAGCAGGATCCGGCCCTCGCCGCCCTGTGCGATCACTACGCCGCGATCTCCCAGAGCGGCCGTACCCAGCTGCTGACCGGCCCCACCGGCGAGCGCAACAGCTACAGCCTGCTGCCCCGGGAACGGGTGCTCTGTCTTGCCCAGGAGAAGGCCGACCTGCTGGCCCAGCTGGCCGCCTGTCTGGCGGTCGGCAGCCAGGTGCTGCTGCCGGACGATGCCCAGACACGCTCCCTGCTCTCTTCCCTGCCGACCGAGGTGCGGGATCCCATCGCGCTGGTGGCGGACTGGGCCACGGGGGAGACGGACTTCGATGCCCTGCTGCACCACGGCGACTCGGATCAGTTGCGAGAGGTGAGCAAGCTCGCCGCCGCGCGCCAGGCAGCCCGTAACGGCGCCATCATCGGTGTGCACGGCCTGCATCGCGGCGAGACCGACATCCCGCTGGAGCGCCTGCTCATCGAGCACGCCCTCTCGGTCAACACCGCCGCCGCCGGTGGCAATGCCAGCCTGATGACCATAGGCTAAGCGCCACATAGTGACGGAGACTCAAGCCCCGCCGATGCGGGGCTTGTTCTTTCGTCTCTGGGACACGCCCATGAAAAAGGCCGCCCTTGTCGGGGCGGCCTTTTTGTTCTCCCTTCTCCCCTCGCGGGAGAAGGATGGGGGATGAGGGGCGACTCGCCTACACATACTCCATAAAGACGCGGGAGGTGAGCTTGGTGATGAGCTCATAGGGAATGGTGCCGATCTGGTCGGCCACCCGCTCCACCGGCAGCCCTTCCCCCCAGAGCACCGCCTCGTCACCTGCCTTGTCGGTGGCGCCGGGGCCGAGATCCACCGTGGTCATGTCCATGGAGACGCGCCCCACCAGAGGCACGATGCGGCCATTGACCAGCACTGGCGTGCCGTTGGGGGCCATGCGCGGATAACCGTCGCCATAGCCGATGGCAATCACCCCGAGCCGGGTATCGCGATCCGACACCCAGTTGGCGCCATAGCCTACCGGCTCGCCCGCCTTGTGATCGCGCACCGCGATGAGCTGGGTCTTGAGGGTCATCACTGGCTGCAGGTCATAATCCGCCGCCACCGTATTGGGGAAAGGGGAGACGCCGTAGAGGATGACGCCGGGGCGCACCCAGTCGCAGTGGGAATCCGGCCACGCCAGGATGCCTGCCGAGTTGGCCATGGCGCGCTCGCCCGACAGCGGCGCAGTCAGCTGGCAGAACAGGTCGATCTGCTCGCGGGTGGTGGGTTGCTCCAGCTCATCGGAGCGGCTGAAGTGGGTCATGACGTTGAACGGCTGCACCACGTTCTTGCACTTGCCGAGGCGCTCGATAAAGGCGGGCATCTCCTCGGCCCGTACCCCGAGGCGGTGCATGCCGGTGTCGAGCTTGAGCCAGGCCACCACGGGGGCAGGCAGCTCGGCCTGCTCCAGCGCTTCGAGCTGCTCCCAGGTGTGCACCGCGGTCTGCAGGTTGTTGGCCGCCAGCACCGGCTGGTCGGCGGCGCTGAAGAAGCCCTCCAGCAGCACGATGGGCTTGACCACGGCGCAGGAGCGCAGCATCAGCGCCTCTTCGATGCGGGCCACTGCGTAGGCGTCCGCATCCACCAGGGTGCGGGCGACCGGCAGCAGGCCGTGGCCATAGGCGTTGGCCTTGACCACGGCAATGATCTTGCATTGGGGGGCGTGGCGTTTGACCACAGCGAGGTTGTGGCGCAGGGCCGCTGTATTGATTTGGGCGATAGCCGCTTTCATCTGTTTTCCCTTACGAGGGCATGATAATCAGGCACCGGGTGGTGTCAGCCCTCAAATCTCATCGTCTAAGGCCGGACCGGCAGAATTGTCGAACCGGGAAAACTGTGTCTGGATACCGGGAGCAGGCTCCCGACTTAGTAGTCATCATCAAACGCCGGGCCCGCGTAGTTGTCAAAGCGCGAGAACTGACCCTGGAAGGTGAGCCGCACTCGTCCTATGGGGCCGTTACGCTGCTTGCCGATGATGATCTCGGCGATCCCCTTGTCGGGACTGTCGTCGTGATAGACCTCGTCGCGGTAGATGAACATGATCAAGTCCGCATCCTGCTCGATGGAGCCGGATTCCCGCAGATCCGAGTTGACCGGGCGCTTGTCGGCACGCTGTTCCAGGCTTCGGTTGAGCTGGGAGAGCGCCACCACGGGGCACTGCAACTCTTTCGCCAGCGCCTTGAGGGAGCGGGAGATTTCACCGATCTCCAGGGTACGGTTGTCGGAGAGACTGGGCACCCGCATCAGCTGCAGGTAGTCCACCATGATCATGCTGATGCCGCCGTTGTCCCGCGCCACCCGACGGGCGCGCGAGCGCACTTCGGTCGGGGTCAGGCCGGAGGAGTCGTCGATGTACATCTTGCCCTTTTCCAGCAGCAGCCCCATGGTGGAAGAGAGCCGCGCCCAATCCTCGTCGTCGAGCTGGCCGGTCCGCACCTTGGTCTGGTCGATGCGCCCCACGGAGGCGAGCATACGCATGATGATCTGCTCGGAGGGCATCTCGAGGGAGAAGATCAGCACCGGCTTGTCGGCGGTGAGGGCCGCGTGCTCGCACAGGTTCATGGCAAAGGTGGTCTTGCCCATGGAGGGACGGGCGGCGACGATGACCAGATCCGAGCGCTGCAGGCCGGCTGTCATCTTGTCCAGATCGTTGTAGCCGGACGACACGCCGGTCACCCCGTTGTGGGGGGTCTTGAACAGCTCTTCAATCTTGTCGACGGTCTGCTCGAGGATGAGCTTCAGGGGCTGGGGGCCCTCGTTGGCGCTGGTGCGCTGCTCGGCGATCTGGAACACCTTGCTCTCGGCCAAGTCCAGCAGATCGTTGGAGGTGCGCCCCTGGGGCTCGTAGCCCGCTTCGACTATCTCGTTGGCGACCGAGATCATCTCCCGCACCACCGCCCGCTCACGCACGATCTCGGCGTAGGCACTGATGTTGGCGGCACTCGGGGTGTTCTTGGCGATCTCCACCAGATAGGCGAAGCCACCGGCCTCTTCCAGTTGCTCGGAGCGCTCGAGCTCCTCCTGCAGAGTGATGAGGTCGATGGGGTTGCCCGCATTGGAGAGGCGGGTCATGGCCTGGAAGATCAGGCGGTGCGGGCGGCTGTAGAAATCCTTGTCGATCACCCGTTCGGCGACCCGATCCCAGGCCTCGTTGTCCAGCATCAGGCCGCCCAGTACGGACTGTTCGGCCTCAAAAGAGTGGGGAGGTACTTTCAGCTGTTGTGTCTTGGCGTCTTTTTTCGCCGTCACTTGCTCTGCCATACACATAAAAACCGCAGCGGGAAGGGGACGGGAATTTTACAAAAGAAACCCCGCCATCGCGAGTGCTAATACGTCCCGTCATCGCATCCGGCGACAAGACGGGACCCTGGCCTCGTCAGCGCCATCCACTTCTGCGCCGCAGACCTGCCTCACAGTACGAGAAAGGGCCAGACCAGGGTCTGAGCGTTCGTTCTTGCTCTTTGTTTGTTGCGCAACCTGCGCACCGAGCGACTCGGCCGTCTGTGTCTCATGGGTGCCCCCCTGTCGGACGACTCAATCTGTTCATGAATAATTCATGCCATCCGTGATAATCATACCCGCAAGCTGCAACACAAAAAGGGACTGGCAGCCTGCCATGCGCCTCGCTGAGCTTGCACAAGCAGAGCATGCCCCCACCTACATGAGAGTGAAAGAGTCAAAATGAAAAAGATGCTGACCCTGTTTGCCCTGATCCTGGCCATTGGCCTTGGGGCACCCATCGCCGAGGCCAAGAAACTTGGTGGCGGCAAATCCTTTGGCAAGAGCTACAAGACGGCCCCGGCCCAACCTGCGGCCAAGCCGGTCGACACCAAGAACCCGACCGTGGGCGCCCAGGCACCCAAGAAAGGCGGCATGATGGGCGGCCTGCTGGGTGGTCTGCTGGCCGGCGGTCTGTTTGCCTACCTGCTGGGCAGCGGTGCCTTCGAAGGTCTGCAAGGGATGGACTTCCTGCTGATCGCCCTGCTGGCACTGGGCGGTGTCTTCCTGTTCCGAGCCCTGCGCAGGAACAAGGCGGCAGCGGCCCAGCCACAGACGGCCTATGCGGGCTATCAACCGCCCCAGAGCGCGGCCCCCCAGCAGTTCGAGCAGAGCCACAGCGCCCCGCAGGCCACCGGTTTTGCCGACAGCGACGTGCCCTTCCGTCTGCCCCCGGGCTTTGACATGAACGGCTTCCTGGCCGGCGCCCGCGATCACTACCGCACCCTGCAAGAGGCCTGGAACAAGAACGACCTGGAGAAGATCCGCGAGTACGTGAGCCCCGAGCTGTTCGAGCACCTCAAGGCAGAACGCGCCGAGCTCTCCGGTGAGCAGCACACCGAGGTGATGTACGTGGACACCCAGCTGGTCCGTGCCGACTACGGCAGCGACTGGGCCCAGGTGAGCGTGCGCTTCAGCGGCCGCTACATGGACCGTCAGGAGCAGGTCGAGGAGGACATCAAGGAGGTGTGGCACCTCGAGCGTGATCTCGCCAAGGACAATGCCCCCTGGCATATCGTCGGCATCGAGCAGCTCTAAGGCTCAACCGACCCATTTCATCAAGGCGACCTCAGGGTCGCCTTTTTATTGCCATCAGATCGTGTCATGCCCTATTTCGGGGCAGCTTCCCGTGGCCGGATATATTTCCCGAGAGACACTGCTGATGACATTGAAAATAAAAAGAGAGGCAGCCATGACTGCCTCTCTTTTTTATTGGCTCGGGGTGCAGGGATTATTTGCAACCCTCTACCGAGGTGGAGTTGATATAGCTGACCTCGCCGGCCGGCTGATAATCGGCGACCTGAATGGTCTTCTTCACCGCGATATAATCCTTCAGCACACCGGCATCCACCAGACCGGCATTGATGGTGTCGATCTTCGGATAACCGTCACCACCGGCCGCGCTGAAGCTCGGGATGGAGAAGCTGTAGGTTGCTGCCGGATCGAAGGCCTTCCCGCCGATGGTGGCGATGTCCACGCTCTTGGCCTGGCAATCCACCGTCATCTTGATGCC
This sequence comes from Aeromonas sp. s6, assembly GCF_040907815.1. Lineage (NCBI taxonomy): Bacteria > Pseudomonadati > Pseudomonadota > Gammaproteobacteria > Aeromonadales > Aeromonadaceae > Aeromonas > Aeromonas sp. s6. Next base: position 129,015 of record NZ_JBFOCN010000027.1, on the reverse strand, counting down.
GCCGAACTGGGCATAGCCACCGGTATTGGCGGTCTTGGTCGCGACCTGACCCAGGTAGGTCAGCAGCTCGTTGCCGCTCATGGTCGCCTTGTTGACGGTGTTGCCGAACGGATGCACGGTCAACACGTCACGGTAGCTGATGTCCCCTGCCGCGATGGAGGCACGCACCCCACCGGAGTTGACGATGCCAAAGTCGGTGCTCAGCTTCTCGGCGGTCGCGGTGGTGATGAGACGACCCAGGTTGGTCTGCTTGTTGCGGACGTTGGCGCGCTCACCGTCCAGTACGCCATCGGTGGCACCGATGACCACACCCAGCTCCTGCTGTCCCTTCTCCTGATAGGTGAGCAGGGTGTTGTAGAGCTCGGGATCCTTGACGATCTCTTCCTGAATGAAATCACCGTCCGCATTCTTCAGGTTGACCGGGATCAGATCGTACTGGGTCAGGGTCAGCTTGCCATTCTGATAGTCAAACTGGGCACGACCCACATACTTGCCCCACTCGTGAGCCTGCATGATCCAGGTGCCGTTCTGCTGATCCGGCTGACAGTCGTCGCCCGGCTTGAAGTCGGCGTACTTGTCCGGGGTGCCCGGCTCCATGCAGACCGGGTTCTGGGAGTGACCACCGATGATGGCGTCCAGAGTACCTGCCGGCAGCGCACGGGCCATCTCCACGTCACCCGGTGCGTTGCTGCCGTGCTGACCATTCTCGTAATGGCCCATGTGGGTGATGGCAAGAACCAGGTTCGCCTCTTTGTTGTCGCGGATTTGCTTGCCGAGATTGGCGGCTTCAGTGGTCGGATCGCGGAACTCGAGGGTCTGGACGTTGTTGGGATCCACCAGCTGGGCGGTGTCCTCTGTGGTCAGACCCAGCACGGCGACCTTGAGGCCGCTCTCCAGCTTGAACACCTTGTAGGGATCGAAGTAGCGCTTGCCGCTCGTCTTGTCATAGATGTTGGCGGAGATCATCGGGAACTGGGCCCACTGACGCTGTTTCTCGAGGATGGTCAGGGGGTTGTCGAACTCGTGGTTGCCCACCGCCATGGCATCGTAACGGATGCTGTTCATGGCCATGAAGTCCGGCTCTGCATCCTGCAGATCCGACTCCGGCACCCCGGTGTTGACGTCACCGCCGGAGAGCACCAGCACTTCGCTGCCCGCCGCTTTCGCCTCGGCACGCAGCCGCTCGACCAGGGTCTTCTGGGCCGCCATGCCATATTCGCCCTTGTCGTTGTGCCAGAAACGACCGTGGGTATCATTGGTATGCAAAATGGTCAGCTTGCAGACATTTTCGGTGCAGGGGGCGACGCTGTCGTTGCTTGAGGTATTGCAGCCGCTCAATGCGGCAAGCACTGCCAGTGCGATACTTCCTTTGACAAATTTATAATTCATTTCCATATCACCTTGTTATTTTGTTATTGGACGACCCTATCCAGGATCGGGCGGTAATATAACAAACAACATGTGACGGTTTTTCATCGGCGACTCACAAATTCCGCCAAATGTGATCATCCACGCAACCTGTTTCCCCTATTTGGAACAGAGGCACCCCACTCGCAGAGCAATTTCCCCCATGATGGCAGCCCGCCGGTAACGGTTATGGCATACTGCCCGCCAATCAATGCCAAGGAGTGCCTGGAATGGCCAAGTACGACAAAATTTCCCCCGAAACCCAGCAGGAGGCGATGAAGATCGCCCGTGCCAACCAGAAGCCGGGGCAGACCAAGGAGCAAACCCAGCTCATCGCCCAGGGGATCCAGAAGGGCATAGACGAATACAAGAAACAGATGAAGGCGAAGGCCCGCGAGGCCAGCCGCCAGAAGAAACTGCAAGCCAAAGCCAGGCACTCTTCCCAAGAGACGCCGGAAGAGGAGAGCGAAGCCGAGGTCATCGAGCTCACCCGCCAGCACCCGCTGCCCTGGATCCTGCTGGTGCTGAGCTGGCTGGTATTTGCCGTGCTCTGGTTCTGGTTCCGCTGATCCTGCCCAGGCAAACCTTTGCCCTGCGATCCGCTTTACAGCCCGGGCGCGGGGGACTGGTCATTCCCCACCCGGACTGCCTACACTCTGCCCCCCTTGTCAGGAGACACTCATCATGAACCCGGCCCCGCTCTATCTGCTGGCTCCCCTCGCCCTCTTCCTCGTGACCCTGGTGCTCTATCGCATCTCGCCACTGCGGGCGGTTGCCGCCGGCCATGCCCGCTGGTTTATCCTGCCCGCCTTCACCCTCTTTATCCTGCTCATCGTCATCAATGGCGCTGCGGATCCCGCCCTGAGAAGCCCTGCTTTCCACTGGCTGATGCCGGGGTTCGGCTTTGCCCTGAGCCTGTTCCCTGCCCTGCCCAAGGCACTGGTACCGCGCCTGGCTATCAAGGAGGGAGCCTTTGCTGCCCTGGGTCTGATGCTGATGAGCCTTGCCATGGTCTACTGATCGGCAAGCGCTGGCGTCACGATGGCGCCAGTCCCCTTCTTGTACAAAGAATGGCCTTCAGGCATCTTGGTGGGCGGATAACCGGCATGGAGGCCAGATGAACAATCCGCCCGATTTCATGGCACTGTGGGATTATCAGGATCCCGTTGCCAGCGCCCAGCGTTTTCAAGCACTGCTGCCCGAGGCGCGTGCCGCCAACCTGCAATGGGAGCTGGAGCTCCTCACCCAGATAGCCCGCACCCATTCGCTGCAACGCCAGTTTGCACAGGCGCACCAGCTGCTCGACGAGATAGAACCCCGCCTCACCGAGGCGACTCCACGGGCCCGCCTGCGCGCCTTGCTGGAGCGTGGCCGCACCTTCAACTCCGCCGGTGACAAGGCCAGCGCCAGAGCCCTGTTTGAACAGGCCTGGCAACTGGGAGAGCAGTACGAAGAGCACTATCTGGCCATCGATGCGGCCCACATGGTGGCCATCGCCGCCCCCTTGGAGGAGCAGAGCCACTGGCACCAGCTGGCGATGACCCTGGCCGAGCGCAGTCACGACAAGCGGACGCGAGGCTGGCTCGCCAGCCTCTATAACAATCAGGGCTGGACCCTGTTCGAGCTGGGTCGCCTCGACGAGGCCATCGCCTGTCAGCAAAAGTGCCTGGCTTGGCACGAGCAGCACAACAACCAGGGCAAAGCCTTTATCGCCCGCTGGAGTCTGGCGCGCCTGAGCCGGGCCCAGGAGCGCCATGAACAGGCCATGGCCGAACTGGCACAGTTGCGCGACGACATGGCCGCCGTCGGCACCCCCGAGGATGGCTATGTGTTCGAGGAGCTGGGGGAGAATGCACTCGTGCTCAATGATCCCGCGGCGACCGAGTACTTTGCCCGCGCCTGGTTTCTGCTGTCACAGGATGGCTGGTTCACCGCCAACGAGGCAGAACGGCTGGCCAGGCTCAAGCAGCTCGCCAAACTCTGATAAGCGTGCGGGGCGACCAATTGGCCGCCCCGCACATCAGCATGTCTGCCCGGGAGCAGAGGTGACGGCTCAGGCCGGACTCGCCTCTTCCCAGCTCTGCTTCTTGCGATAAATCGTGGAAGGGCTTATTTCCAGCAGGGCCGCCGCCTTGGGGATGTTGCCATCACAACTGGCGATGGCCTGTTCGATGGCCTCCTTTTCCACCTGCCAGAGCGGACGAACCTGCCTGCGAACGACCACGGGTTCTGACTGGGGATCCGCGATCCCGACCGCAGGCTCCGGGGCCAGGGTACGCCCCCCGTTGAGGGGAGGTGGCAGGATATCCGGGCTCACCAGCTCGCCATCGTTGAGCACCACTATGTTGCGCACCACGTTTTGCAGCTCGCGCACGTTGCCGGGCCAGGGGTAGTCGAGCAGCACCTGCACTGCGTCCGCATCAAAGTCCCTGAATCGCTTGTTCTCCTCACCGGCATAACGCAGCAGCAACTCCCGGGCCAGCAGCAGGATGTCCTCTCCCCGCTCCCTCAGGGGGGGCAGCGCCAGCGGGATCACGTGCAGGCGGTAGTAAAGGTCTTCACGAAACCGTCCGGCCTTGACCTCCACCAGGGGATCCCGGTTGGTGGCGCAGACAAAGCGCACATCCACCGTCTCCAGCTTGCCGCTGCCGACCCGCTGCAGGGTGCCGGTCTGGATGAAACGCAGCAGCTTGCTCTGCAGGTCGAGATCCATCTCGCAGATCTCGTCGAGGAAGAGGGTGCCGCCGTTCGCCAGACTGGCCGCCCCCTTGCGATCCCCCTGGGCACCGGTAAACGACCCCTTCACGTGGCCGAAGATCTCGCTCTCCATCAGGTCATGGGGAATGGCGGCGCAGTTGAGGGCGATGAAAGGCTGATCCCGACGCGGGCTGCACTGGTGAATGGCCTCGGCGCACACCTCCTTGCCGGTGCCGCTCTCGCCGGTGATGAAGACGGTGGCCTTGCTCGGCGCCGCGCTCTCGATGATGCGATAGACCGCCTGCATCGCCATGGAGGCGCCGATGAAACCGGCAAAGGAGCTGCGCTCGAAGTTTTCCCGATACTGGGCCACCAGCGAGCTGAGCTGCTGGTGCTTCAGGGCATTGCGCGCCGTGGCGCACAGGCGCTTGCCATCGAACGGCTTGGTGAGAAAATCGAAGGCCCCGAACCGCATCGCCTCCACCGCCACATCCACCGAGCCGTGAGCGGTGATCACCACCACGGAGCAGGGCAGTTGCCGCTCCGTGATCTGCTGCAAGATGTCCATGCCGGACATGTCGGGCAACTCCAGGTCGAGCAGCACCACGGGGGGCGGGCTTGCCAGCAATTGTGCCAAAGCCTGCTGGCCACAGTCTGCCAGCTGCACCTCGTAGCCATCCTGGGCCAGATACTGCTCATAGACGACCGCCAGACTGCGGGTATCTTCCACCAACAGGACACGGGGTTTGCTTTCAGCCACGAGATCCATCCTTGCGCTTGATTTTGTTGTCTATTCTGGGGGCTAGCCGCCACACACTCAAGACGGCCTCATCGCTTTATCCGGGGGATTGCGACAATACACAAGCAAAAACGGCTCCCTGGGGAGCCGTTTTTATGGTGCTTTGAGCTTATTTCTTGGCGTTGTCGCCATCGGCAGCCGGTTTTTCGATGGCCAGCAGCTCTACGTCAAATACCAGCACGGCGTTGGCCGGGATGGAACCTGCACCGTGCTCGCCATAGGCCAGCTTGGACGGCAGGAAGAACTTGAACTTGGAGCCGACCGGCATCAGTTGCACCCCTTCGGTCCAGCCCGGGATCACCTGGTTGAGCGGGAAGGTAGCCGGCTCGCCGCGATCGACGGAGCTGTCAAACTTGGTGCCATCGGTCAGGGTACCGGTGTAGTGTACCTTGACGATGTCGGTGGCCTTCGGCTTGGCGCCGTCACCCATCTTCTCGACCTGATATTGCAGGCCGGACTCAGTGCTCTTCACGCCCTCTTTCTTGGCGTTGGCAGCCAAGAACTCTTCACCCTTCTTCAGGTTTTCCACGGCATCCTTGTCGGCCTTCGCCTTGGTCAGCTCGTTGATCTTGGCGTCGTATTCCTGCAGAACCTTCTGGATCTCCTCGTCGGTCATCTTGGCTTCTTTGCCCAGACCGTCGGTGACACCCTTCAGGATCACGGTGTTGTCCAGCTTGATGCCGAGCTCCTGCTGGCGCTCCAGGGTATTGGCGATATAACGACCCATGGAGAGGCCGATCGCATAGCCGGATTGCTCTTCAAAGCTCTTGGCCTCAGCCTTGGGGGCCTCTGCCGGCTTGCTGGCTTCTGCCTTGACCTCTGCGGTGTTGGTCGCAGCAGGTTTCTCATCTTTTTGGCAAGCAGTCAGACCGACGGCAACCGCCGCAGCCAACAGGGACACCTTCAGAAAATTGTTCATCAGTTTCTCCAAAACTCTAAATACCGCTCTCGGTTCCTTCGTGAAATGAGAGGTTTATCGTGATAAGCGCCTTATACTAACGCCGTGATCGCAGGTAACGAAAGCATGAGACAGGAAAAATGATCAAAAGTGCCATTTATCTCATCGGTATTTGCCTGATGCTGACGGGGTGCGAACAACGCTCACTTCCCAGCCAGCAGATCCGCCTCGCCAACCAGGGTCTGCTGAGCGCGGATCTCGCCAGTTCCGGCAAGCTCGCGCTCGTCTCCAGCCTGAGTCAGGGCACTGTGGTGTGGGATCTGGAACAGGGCAAGGAGCGCTGGCGCTGGCGCCAGAGCGACGACCAGGAAGAGTTCGTCACCCTGACCCGCTTCTCCCCCGATGACAGCCATGCCATCACCGCCACCCAACACACCTTCGCCATCTGGCGCTTGCAGGATGGCCGCTCCCAGGGCTACTACTCTCTGCCAGAATCCCGCCTGCGCGATGCGGCGATCTCGGCGGATGGCCGCCAGGTGCTCATCGGCCGTGAAGACGGCAAGGCGGAAGTGGTCGACACCCAGACCGGACGCCGGCTGCAATTCCTCGGCCACACCGAACAGGTCAACACGGTGGATCTCTCCCCCAATGGTCGCTATGCCCTCACCGGCGGCAACGATTACAGCGCCTATCTGTGGGACACCCGCACGGGCCAGGTTGTGTGGCGCTTCAACCACGCCGGGCGAGTCGTGATGGCGAGACTGGATCCGTCCGGACGTTTCGCCTTCACCGCAGACAGTCGCCAGGCCAGCATCTGGGATCTCAAAAGCGGCAAGGAGCACAGCAGGTTGCAATATGATCACCGCTTCGAGGTCTACACCAGCGCCCGCTTCGCCAACGGCGGCAACTGGCTCATCACCGGCGCCCCCTCCCGCCAGCTCACTCTGTGGCAGGTGAGTGACGGCCAGCCGTTGCAGAGCTGGCGCGTCTCGCCCCATCCCAAGGTGAAACCGCCGAGCGCTGTGGTCTATGGCGTGGCTTTGCGCGACAATGACCACCTCGTCAGTGCCAGCTCCAGTGGCCTGGCTGAAATCTGGACTATCAAGTAAGGACCAAAAGGCCCATGAGTCAGCAACTAAACGAACGCCTCGAAACCCTGGAAAGCCGCCTCGCTTTTGCCGAATACACGGTGGAGCAGCTCAACGACGAGGTCACCACCCAGGGTCGCGAGCTGGACCGGCTCAAACACCAGATCCATCTACTGGTGGATAAATTGCAGAGCGTACAGCCGAGCCAGATCGCCAGCATGGCCGAAGAGACGCCGCCACCGCACTACTGATGCGTGCCAGCCATAAAAAAACCCGCGCCATGCGCGGGTTTTTTTATCATCGGCCAGGCCGTGATCAGTGCTGATGGCCCTTGCCACCACAACCGCCACCACCGCAGCAACCACCGTGACCGTGATCGTCGCCGTGATCGTGTGCATGGTTGTGACCATGGCCGCCACAGCAGCCACCGTGGTCATGATCGTGATCATGGCCGTGATCATGGTCATGACCATGATCGTGACCGCAGCCACCAGCGCCGTGCACATGGCCATGGGCCAGCTCTTCGGCGGTCGCGGCACGCACGTCCTTGATCTCGACCTTGAAGCCCAGGGTCACGCCAGCCAGGGGATGATTGCCGTCCACCTTGATGAACTCCTCGGACACCTCGATGACGGTCACCGGGCGGTGGCCGTCGTCGGTCTCGGCCACAAAAGTATCCCCTTCAGACACTTCCATACCGTCGAACAGCTCGCCGGGCACTTCCTGCACCAGATTCTCGTCGTACTCGCCATAGGCCTGGTTCGGCGTCAGGGTGACGTCGAACGCCTCGCCCACGCTGCGACCTTCCAGCTCGGCTTCGAGGCCGGAGACCAGGTAACGGGTACCGTGCAGATACACCAGCGGCTCTTTACCTACAGTGGTGTCGATGACTTCACCGTGTTCGTCGGTGACCGTGTATTCCAGCGTAACCACGCTCAGGGGAGCTACTTTCATGTCAGGGATCCTGCGGATAGAAAAAAACGGGCTCAGAATACCTCAAAAAGGCAGACAAGCATATGGTCGGCCCGGCTTCAGTGTGATGAAAAAGTCATCAACAGCGACCAGCCTGACCGGCGTACCATCACCTTGAGGCATGCCACTCACTCGGGACGAAACACCCCTATCACCTGCTCCGCCTCGCGCGTCGCCTTGTCCACCTGCTCCTGGGTCTGCACCTGGGTATCCCCGCACTCGACACAGGTCACCTTCTCGACTCCATGCTCCATATACAGCATCATGGTGTCCATCTTGCCGCACGCCGGGCAAACTGCCCCGGCAATGAAGCGTTTTTTACGTCTGGTTTCCATTTTTGTTACCTCCAGGCAGCATCATATCAGGGTTTTTACATGCATCACGCCATCGAATATCAGCATTTTTCCACTTCCACCCTTCAGGTCGGCCCCCGCAAGCGCTCCCCCATGGGCCAATTGCTGCGCGTCACCCAGGGGGTGGCGCTGCTGAAATTGGGTGCCCATGAGCTGCTGCTGACACCTGGCAGCCACTTCTGGCTCTGTGCCGATGCCCTCGCCGCCTTCACCCCTCTGGCTGGCTGCCAGCATGATCTGCTGGCCTGCTCCGTGCGGGTGCCCCAGCCCGCCCAGGCTGGCTGGTTGCAGGCAAGCCCGTTGATGGACGCACTGCTGGACAGCCTGGCGGCCTGGTCACGCCCACGCGACTGGCAAGGCCCCTATGGGCAGCGGCTGCAAGTGGTGGGAGATGAGTTGCACGGCTGCACCATCTCGTCACTGGGGGATCAGGCACTGCAAGATGCCTGGCAAGCCCTGGCCAGAGCGCAGCCGGATAGCGTGGCTGCCTGGCAGACCCTGCTGGGCACTCGCGGTCTCGAGGGCCCGGACGCCCGGGTACTGCAGGATCAGTGGCAACTGTTGCAGGGGATTCGCCTGCTGCGAAGCGGCAGCACACCGTCACAGGTGGTGAGCAGGCTGGGTTATCGGGATGAAAGCGCGCTGGCCGAGGCTCATCTGCAATGGCTCGGGGCGCCCCTCTCCCCTCAGCCGACCGCGACCCGATAAGAGAGGCATAAAAGGATGGCAAAAGAAATCCAGTTTTGCGGCTCACCGCCGCTAACAACAAAGGAGTCATTCATGTCACCATCCTTTATGCTGAACACCCGATTGACCGTCACCGACTAGATCAACAGGACATCCGCCATGACGAGCAAGGCCAACCAATCCCAGGGCATGTTGCTGTTCCACCTCTCTGCCAGACAATCCTTCGCCATCGGTACCCTCAAGGTGAAGGAGATCGTGCCCTACACCCAGCTCACCGCCCTGCCACAATCCCATCCCACCGTGCTCGGGGCCGCCAGCATGCGCGGCACCACCATCCCGGTGATCGACATGGCAATGGCCGTGGGCTACCGCCCCATCAGCCGGGAGGAGATGCCCCACTGCTTCATCATCATCACCGATTGCCGCCGCACCCTGGTGGGCTTTCTGGTGCGGGGCATCGACAAGATCACCGAGTGCAACTGGCGTGACATCGAGCCGCCCCCTCCCTCCTTGGGACAGAACGTCTTCGTCACCGGCGTGACCCGGGTGGGAGATCAGTTGATCCAGTTGCTGGATGTGGAGCTCATCCTGTCGCGGGTCTATCCGGACGATCCCAGCCATCTCTACCCCGTGCTGACCGACGTGCAGCGCGAGCGGCTCAAGCCGATGCGGATCCTGCTGGTGGACGACTCCTCCGTCGCCCGTCGCCAGCTCATGGCGGCGCTCGATTACATCAACATCCCCTACGAGGTCTGCACCAACGGACGCGACGCCCTCACCCTGATGCAGACCCGGGTCTCCCAGGGCACGCGGATCGACATCCTGGTGAGCGATATCGAGATGCCGGGGCTGGATGGTTACGAGCTGGCCTTCGAGGTGCAGAGCGATGCCAAGCTGGCGGGAGCCTACATCATCCTGCACACCTCCCTCTCCAGCGAGATCAGCGTGGAGCGGGCCCATCAGGTCGGCGCCCACGAGGCGCTCACCAAGTTTGAAGCCAACGAACTGATCCAGGCCATGCTGCGCGGCGCCGAGCACCACGATCGTCTGCTGGCCTGATGTCGCGGCGAGCCAAGGGCTCGCCGCACCCTTTTCCTCCCAGCTCTTCCGAGTCGCTGCATGTTGACAGAAAGCCACTTCCACGCCCCCTGGTGGGCCCGCAACCCCCATCTGCAAACCATTTTGCCCAAGTGGCTGCGCCGCTCGCCTGCCCGCTTCATCCAGGAGCGCTTCGAACTCCCGGACGGCGATTTCGTCGATCTGGCCTGGAGCGGCGAACCCGGCCAGGATGAACAACCCCTGGTGGTGGTGTTCCACGGACTGGAGGGGAGCATTCACTCCCACTATGCCAAAGGGCTCTTTGCCCACCTGCAGCGGCAAGGGAACGAGGCGGTGCTGATGCACTTTCGGGGGTGCAGTGGCGAGCCGAATCGGCTGCTGCAGGCCTATCACTCAGGCGCCATCGAGGACGCCCAAGCGGTGATTGCCGAGCTGGGGCGGCGTTTTCCTGGCCGTCCCCTGGTCGCCATCGGCTATTCCCTGGGGGGCAACATGCTGGTCAATCTGCTGGCGCGGGCCTGCCCGGCACCATTGAAGGCGGCGGTGGTAGTGTCGGCCCCGCTGCAACTGGCAAGCTGTGCCGATCGGGTCAATCAGGGCTTCTCACGGGTCTATCAGAACTACCTGCTGCGCACCATGCGAACCAACCTGCAAAGCAAGATCCGGCGCCAGAGCGCGGCACGGGCGCGCTGGCAGCCGGCCCAGATCACCCGCATCGCCACACTGAGGGAGTTCGACGAGCTGGTGACGGCACCGCTCCATGGTTTCGAAAGCGCCGATCACTACTACCAGACCTGCTCCGGCCTGAGCCTGCTGGCCCGCATTCCCATCCCGACCCTCGTCATTCACGCCGCCGACGATCCCTTCATGACCGATGCCGTCATTCCGGCGGCGGAGCAGCTCTCCCCTCTGGTGCGCTACGAGCTGAGCCGCCAGGGCGGCCACGTGGGCTTCCTGCACGGCTCTCCCTGGCGCCCCCGTTTCTGGCTGGATGAGCGCATCAGCCAGTGGTTGCGGCAACAGACTCAGGGCGCGAACCGGTAACCGTTGCGCCCCTCTTCCTTGGCCTGATAGAGGGCGCCATCGACCCGCTCGAGCAGCATGACGAGGCTCTCCCCGGCTCGCCACTGGGCTATCCCCTGGCTCAGGGTGAGGTGGGGGGCTACGTCGGAATCCTCATGGGGCAGAGCCCTGGCCGCCAGAGTGGCGCGAATGCGCTCCGCCACCTCCTGGCCACCGGCCAGCGTCGTCTCCTGCAGCAACACCACGAACTCCTCTCCCCCGTAGCGCGCCACCAGATCGCCGGGCTCCCGCACACTCTCCTCCAGGCACTCGGCCACCAAGATCAGGCACTCATCCCCCGCCTGATGCCCATAGCGATCGTTGTAGCGCTTGAAGAAATCCACATCGAGCAGGATCACGGTGAGCGGTACATCCTGGGTGGTGCCTTGCGCAATGGCACGCTTGCACGCCTGATCGAAGTGGCGACGGTTGGCTATGCCGGTCAGGGGATCCCGGTTGGCCATGGCATTCATCTTGTTTGCCAGCATCAGGTTGTCGTGCTCCCTTGACACCGCAAGCTCGAACCAGCCGTTGAGCATGCGCCGTCCCGTCTCCAGCACCACTAGCAAGACCCCGACCACTATGGTGTTGACCAGAACAAAGGGCTCAGGACTCCAGGAGGCTCTCACCAACAAGAACAGCAGGGGGACCGACACCAGTGCGTAAAACAGCCGCACATCGCAATACGCGGCGACGAGACCGGTCAGCAGCAACAGACTGACCATGTTGAAAATGAAACTGAAGCCTCCCTTCAAGTCGACGATCGAGATGGTGTAACCCACCATGGCCCAGGCTAGCCCCCAGGCCAGGGCACAGACGCACAGGGACACCAGCCAGATGGCATGGGATTGACGGGAGAGCCAGCCCCACCCGAGCGGCAGCAGCAGGCCAACACCTATCATGGCAAAGAGCTGCCATTTGTATGACCAGGGCAGGTTGCCGACCAGTACCAGGTGTGCATCCCGATAGATGTAGAAGCGGGTCAGCAGAAATACGAGGGCGATGAGATTGATGACCCAGTACCAGCGCAAACCGGCGCTCAGGGCGCGGCGGCGGGCATCGAACAGGTGCTGTTCGAATTGACTGGAGGGTCGGCGTGCGTCAATGGATTGCATGGCTCCCCTCGTCCAAAACGAGACAAATCCCTTGCGCTTGCCGACCAGACATCGACAATATCCGCAACCCACTGAGTGAAGATGAAATCATGATTATCCCCTGGCAAGAACTGGAGCCGGACACCCTCACCAACCTGCTCGAACACTTTGTGCTGCAAGAAGGCACCGAATACGGTGAACAGGATGTCAGCCTGACCGACAAGGTCGAAGCAGTCAGGCAACAATTGCTACAAGGTAGCGCCGTGCTTGTCTACAGCGAGCTGCACGAAAGTGTCAATGTCGTCCCAAAGACTCATTTAAGCAAGTCACCCACTGACGACTTCCCCCAAGCGTAACGCGGTCACGGCTTATCGGGCGGCTCACCCCGCCCTCCACCTATCCAGCTCACATCATCAGGCCGCATGACCAGTTCGCCACCCAGCAGCACCTATTCCAACGTACCCAGAGCACAGGGCAGCCCTTGTTCACAGCTATTGCCGGGAAGCGTGGGGGCAGCGGGAGGATGACGGCGCACTTGACCGCACTTTGGGCCACCCCTTATAACGGAACTCCCAAGGAAGAGAGAATTCTATGTCCGCCAAGCATCCCATCATCGCGGTCACCGGTTCGTCCGGTGCCGGTACTTCCACCTCCACCAACGCCTTCCGCTCCATGTTCCACCAGCTTGGATACAAGGCGGCCGTGGTCGAGGGGGACAGTTTTCACCGCTACACCAGGCCCGAGATGGACGTGGCTATCCGCAAGGCCCGGGAGCAGGGGCGGCATATCAGCTACTTCGGCCCGGAGGCCAACGACTTCGGTCTGCTGGAGTCCTTTTTCCAGGAATATGGCCAGAGCGGCACAGGCCAGTACCGGCGCTATCTGCACAGCTTCGACGAGGCAGTGCCTTTCAACCAGATGCCGGGCACCTTCACCCCCTGGCAGGATCTGCCCGGCGAGACGGATCTGCTGTTCTACGAAGGACTGCATGGCGGCGTGGTCACGGGGGAGCACAACGTGGCGCGGCACGTGGACTTTCTCATCGGCGTGGTGCCCATCGTCAACCTGGAGTGGATCCAGAAGCTCATTCGCGACACCTCGGAACGCGGCCACTCCCGCGAGGCGGTGACCGACTCCATCGTGCGTTCCATGGACGACTACATCAACTTCATCACGCCGCAGTTCTCCCGTACCCACATCAACTTCCAGCGGGTGCCGACCGTCGATACTTCCAACCCCTTCAGCGCCAAGGTGATACCCAGCCTGGACGAGAGTATGCTGGTGATCAGGTTTCGGGGCATCAAGCAGGTGGACTTCCCCTACCTGCTGTCGATGATAGACGGCGCCTTCATGTCCAGGATGAACACCATCGTCGTGCCGGGTGGCAAGATGGGCTTCGCAATGGAACTGATCCTGCGCCCCCTGATCCAGCAACTGATCGAAACGGGCAAGATCACCTGAGCCAAGGAGCTTAACGATGCGCGCTGCACTTCTCTCATTCACGCTGGCAACCCTGCTGGGGGGTTGCAGCTCCGGCCCCGCCGCCCCCACGGTCGAAACGGGCACCATGGTGGTTCGCCCGGCGGAGCATTGGACCTACGGGGCGACACCACGCTATGCGCTGGCCGAACAATTCCAGTATGCGGGCAACAGCGCCGCGCCCTGGCTCGAGCCGGTACAGCAGGCCGTCATCCGGCAACTGGACGGCAAAGGCTGGCGCAGCGTTCCCCTGGATGAGGCCGACGTCTGGGTCGCCATCGGGGTAGCTGGCAGCCAGGACATGAGCGATGGCGAGATCTTCTCCCGCCTCGGCATGACACCGGGCCTGAACGCCGCCGCCAATGCCCGCAAGGGGACCCTGGCCGTCGTGCTGCTCGACGGGCATAGCCAGAAAGCAGTGTGGAGCAGCGCCATCCAGCTCGCCAGCGACGTGCCTGTCGCAGAGGAAGCCCGTGGCCAGCTTAGCCAGCAACTGGCCGCCCAGTTGCTGGGCTCGCTACCGTCAGACTGATGTCTCTTTCAACAAAAACGGCCTGCTTCACGCAGGCCGTTTTCCATGCACGCCGTGACGGCATCAGGGTCACTTCAACTCGCAGGTCAGCTGGGTCACACCGCTCTTGACCAGGGTGGCCTGCTTGTCCTGACGGGAGAAGGTAGTCACCCCGTCGGAATAGCTGGCAGTCTCTTTGGGCGACTCGATGCGCCCCAGCTTGTGATAGACACCGGCATAAGGGAACTGCACCATGTCGGCCTGGGCATCATAGGTGATGGCCAGCAACTCTTCCCCGCACTGATACTGGCTGTATTGATACTGGGTCGGCTGCGGCATGCTGCAGGCGGCCAGACCGAACAGGGGAAGCAACATCATCATTTTTTTCATCGCACTTTCCTTATGTCATGGCGTTATCGACGGGACAAACTTTAGCGGTCAACCCTCAAGAATTTGATAACTATGGGTAATTTCTACCGCTTTTTCCAACATCAGGGAAACTGAACAATATTTTTCCATGGACAGATCCACCGCACGGGCGACCTGCTTCTCCGCCAGCCCCTTGCCGGTCACCACGAACTTGAGGTGGATCTGCTCAAATACCCGGGGAACGGTATCGGCGCGGGTCCCTTCCAGTTCGACATGGCAGGCGGTCACGGACTGACGGGCCTTCTCCAGAATGGAGACCACATCGATGGAGCTGCAACCGCCGACAGCCAGCAGGATCATCTCCATCGGGCTGGCACCTTCACCCGGGTTGGCGCCATCCAGGGTCACCTGATGACCGGACTCGCTCTCCCCCACAAACTTCATGCCTTCCACCCAGCTGACCTTGGCTTTCATCTCTCACTTTCCTCTCAATGACAACAGTTCTAACGCCCATAGCATACCTCAAGCCGGGGTCGAGTGGCACATGCGCCATGATCTTGCCCGTTCCCGACGATAAAGCCCCGTTTGTGGCGACAGCAGCCTCTCCTGCGAAACGGACGACGACCCAAAGGGAAATAGATCGAAATCAACATCCGACCTCCTCTTCTTGCCTAGAATGCCCCGGACGACGCAGCAGATGGCGGCTCACCGGTGGACGGCAAAACCCCAAAGCCTTGTCAGCACAGGCAAAGGCTCTTATTCTACTGCGACCAAAGAGTAAGGAATGGCAAGCTTGGCAACTTGCCTGGACGCACAGTCCATAAAAATGACACTACAGAGGAAGTCTCATGATCATTGGCAAACCGCAAAGCGATCCCACCCTTGAGTGGTTCTTGTCGCATTGCCACATTCATAAGTATCCCGCCAAGAGCACCCTGATCCACGCCGGTGAAAAAGCGGAAACCCTCTACTACATCGTCAAGGGCACCGTCGCCGTCCTGATCAAGGATGACGAAGGCAAGGAGATGATCCTTTCCTACCTGAATCAGGGGGATTTTCTGGGCGAGATGGGGATGTTCGAAGAGAACGAGAATCCGGAGCGTTCCGCCTGGGTACGTGCCAAAGGCGCCTGTGAAGTCGCCGAGATCTCCTACAAGAAGTTCCGCCAGCTGATCCAGGTCAACCCGGACATCCTGATGCGCCTCTCCGGTCAAATGGCCAAGCGCCTGCAGCACACCAGCCAGAAGGTCGGCAACCTCGCCTTCCTGGACGTGACCGGCCGCATTGCCCAGACCCTGCTCAACCTGGCCAAACAGCCGGATGCCATGACCCACCCGGATGGCATGCAGATCAAGATCACCCGCCAGGAGATCGGCCAGATCGTCGGCTGCTCCCGTGAAACCGTCGGCCGCATCCTCAAGATGCTGGAAGAGCAGGAGCTCATCTCCGCCCACGGCAAGACCATAGTGGTGTTTGGTACCCGCTGACCGGGTTCCGCCGACGGCGCCCGCACAGCGCCGTTGGATAAAAAGGCTGCCCATGGCAGCCTTTTCCGATCCTCTCCCCTATAATCCCGAACGCCCCGCCGTCATGGCCTTCGCCAAGAGAACTCCTATGCACCTTCAATGCCCCCTTTGCCGCAGCCCCCTGCACCTTCATGCCGCCTCCCGCGGGGTCTATTGCGACAACAAGCACCACTTCGATCCCGTACCGGAAGGCTATCTGGACCTCATCCCCGGCAAGAAGAACCCCAAGGACAGCGACAGCCGGGCCCTGCTGCGCGCCAAGCGCCGCTTCCTGGAACAAGGCCACCAGCTGCCTCTGGTAGACGCCATGGCGAACCTGCTCGCTCCTCTTGGCGAGCGCGAGCTTGTCCACCTCGGCTGTGGCGAGGGGTACTACTGCCGCGCCCTGGCTGAGCGGCTGCCCGGCTGGCAGGTCGGCGGTTTCGATCTGGCCAAGAATGCCATCTTCGCCGCCAACAAGGCGCAACCGGAAGGCCAGTTCGTCATCGCCGACCCGGCGCGCGCCCCGCTACTGCCTGGCACGGCCCAGGTGCTGCTGGTCAACGACCTCAAGGTCAAGACGGAACTCCTGGTCAGCTGGCTGGCGTCGGGCGGCTATCTGCTCCACGTGCAGCCAGGCCCTCGCCATCAGTGGCAATTGCGCGTCAGCCTCAATCCGGTGAGCATGGAACATCCCCTGAGCTGGCCCGCCCTCACCGGGCTTGTCAGTGTTGCTCAGCAACGCGCCCAGTTCAGTACGGCGCTGGATCAGGGCCTGCGCGAGCACATTCTGGAGACCAGTCGCCTCGGCTGGCGTGCCAGCGGCGAGCAGCGCCACGCCTTCACCCACCAGGGGCCCGACGCCCTCGAGCAGGATCTGCTGCTCAGCCTGTGGCAAAAACCGCTGTGAACCGGTGACAAACCATGAAAAAAGGCCCTGACGGGCCTTTTTGACAAAGCGAGTGCGCCTTTCCTCTGACAGGGAAGAGACACCCGACCACGCAGCAAGACAAAAATGGGGCCCTCGGCCCCATTTTTCATCACGGCAGATCAGTTGCAGCTCGCCGCGCCCTGATCGACCCAGACGGCGGCCTTGCCGGGCTCATCGCCCTTGGTCCAGTACTGGGCCTTCCACTTGCGGCCGTTGTGGCTGGTGACATCACCGCCGTTGTAGACCACTCCGGCATCCCAACCCAGTTGCACCTGGCTCACCAGTTTCCACTGATCGGCGGTGCGGCTCGGCTCGTTGCCCTGGGTCCAATACTTGGCCTGCCACACCAGTTGCTTGTGGCTCACCTTGTCATTGGTGTTGTAGACGGTACCTGCACTCCAGGCCGGATGGTTGGCCGCATCCGGATCGCTGGCCTCGCAGCCACCACCTGTACTGGCCGGCTTGACGGTCAGGCGGGTAACGGCTGTGGCATCCAGCGCCCCGTCGGTGACCACCAGGGTCAGATCGTAGGCCGTATCACTGGTCACGTTCGAACCCGTTACCACCAGGGTCGCGCTGTCCAGACCGGTGGCGCTGAGCCCGGCCGGCACTGTCCACTGATAGCTCAGGGCATCACCATTGGGATCGGAAGCGGTGGCCTTGATGCTCACCTGCTTGCCGGCCTCGACGGTCGCACTGGCCGGTACGCTGACCACGGGGGGCAGGTTCGGCTGCGGCGCCTTGTTGGTGACCACCACCTGATCCTTGGCCGAGAGCCCCTGATCGTCGGTCACGGTCAGCTCGAACACCAGATTGATGTCGCTGCTGACGGCATCCAGTACCACACGGGCCTTGGCCTGGGTGGCATCCAGCAGGCTGGCCTGGGGTCCGGAGACCTGTTTCCAGCTGTAGGTCAGCGCCCCGTTTTCCGGATCGTGGGAGGCACTGCCGTTGAGGGTCACCTCGGCCGGGCCGGTGGCACTCAGATCGCTGCCGGCATTGGCAACCGGCGGCTTGTTGACCGGCGGCAGCGTACCCTCGCCGTGGCCCAGCCCCTCGTGCATGGCGTTGAGGATGTCGCCGTTGTCCGCATCAATTTCCCAGGCGAACAGACCGCCGAGCTGGTTCGCCAGCACGTACTGCCCCTTGGCCTTGACCGAGCGGTCGTTGTCGAAGGTAATGAGGTCGCCACTGCTGGCCTTGAAGACATAGGGGGCCTCGGCCGACTCGTCATAGCCCTGCTCCCAGCCTGCGCCCATGCGGTTGTTGACGATGTCGCGGTAATCCACTACGCCATTTTCCCAGGTACCGCTCACCGGTCCGGTAGCGGTGCCGGTGAAGGGGTTGCCGGCCTGGTAGTTCTTCACTCCGGTCCAGCCACGGCCATACATGGCCGCCCCCACCACAATCTTGCCCGGTGTCACCCCCTGACCCAGCAGCGCCTTGACGCCCTTGTCGGTGGTGTACTTGGTGGCCGGATCCCAGCTGGAGGCAAAGAGGTTGGTCTGGTGGGCCAGATTCGTCAGGTCGAAGGCGCCGCTGAAGTCGTAGCTCATCAGGAAGATGTGGTCCATGTACTGCTGGGCCGCCTGATAATCCACCTTGGCAATCTTGTCACCGCCGGCGCTGATGGCCGAGGTCAGCTCATACTGGCGGCCGGTCTCGGCTTCCAGTTCATCGAGCATGGCTCGCAACTCCTTCATCAGCACCACATAGGTGGCACCGTCATTCGGGCCGCCCAGGCTGGGGTTGGCCCCCTGTCCGCCCGGGAACTCCCAGTCGATGTCCACGCCGTCGAAGAATTTCCAGGTCTGCAGGAACTCTTTGACCGAGGCGACGAAGGTATCGCGCTTGGTCTTGTCACCCAGGAAATAGAAGGGATCGGAGAGGGTCCATCCGCCGACAGACGGCAGGATCTTAAGGTCCGGGTGGGCCTGTTTGAGAGCCATCAGGTTGCCGAAGTTGCCCTTGTAGGGCTCATCCCAGGCGCTGAGGTTGCCTTGGGACATCTGGATCGCCGCCCAGGGATCATGGATGGAGACCTTGAAGTCTTCGCGGCCCGCACAGGAGCGCTGCAACGCCTCGAAGCTGCCGGAGATCTCTTTGAGGCTGTCGTTGATGCCGTTGCCACCGCAGATGGGGGTGAAGCCGTAGAGGATATGGGTCAGGTTCTGGGCCGGGATCTTGTCCACGGTGAACTTGCGACCATAGACCCCCCACTCCACGTAGTAGGCCCCCACCACCTTGCCGGACTTGTTGGCGTAGGGCTTGTTGTTCTCCTTGAGGGGCGCATTGAGCGGCGCCAGGTGGCTGCCGTCGGTATCGGCGACCATCAGCTCCTTCTTGTCGGAGAGGGTGCAGCCATCGGCGTTGCACAGGGCCACCTGCATCTGGTAACGCCCCCCCTTGGTGACCTTGAAGTTGGCGGTACCCGCGGCGGAGGCCGGGCCTGACCACACCTCCTTGCCGTCGAGCAGTACCTTGGCGGTCTGTCCGACGTCACCGGACCAGAGGTTCCAGGTCACGCTGACGGGAGCGCCATCCTTGTGGACGGTCACCAGCTGGTTGTAGGCCGAAGCAGCCTGATTGACTTCAACGATGGCAAACTTGGTGGGGCCGGAGCCAATGGTGGGTTTGCCCGGGGCAGCGGCGAAGGCGGAGGTAGTGCAAAGCCCCCCGACCAGAAGCGCCAGCAGGGAAAGTCTTGGACTTAACATATTTGAACTTCCTTATTTCGTTATTGGAATTAACAACGAAAAAGGCAACGCAACCTGCCAGGTAACGCAGACAACATCGCAACCATGGCTTGGCCCATGGACGATACAACCTGTGGTGGCCCCGCTATCCTAGGTACGCAGACCCTTAGACCGGAAGCTTTGCGTCCCGGACTTTCATCCGGTTTGCCTTTTTGCACAACTTGATTTGCGACAAAAATAATCGCCGAATGACTATAGGGGAGAGTCGCCCGGGTGCCACCTGCCAAAAGTGACACCCAGCAAGACTCAATTATCACCAATCACGAAAAATGGCGACGAAAATGGCGCCATCATCGGCGATCATAACGCCTGGATGGCATCCAGAAAATGTTCAGCCAATGCTCGATTCTGTGAGACCAGTCACTGAACCGGCATCAGCAGGCTGTTCATCAGTGCGCGCAGCTTGAGAGGTTTGACCGGTTTGCTCACGTAGCCGAAGCCGTGCTCACGGATCTGTGCCTGCAACTCGCTCTTGCGATCCGCACTGATGATGATGCCGCCGATACCGTTGCCGTGGGCCAGCCTGATCATGTGCAGCGCCTGCAACCCGGTCTTGCCGTCATCCAGGTGATAATCCGACAGCACCAGCGCAGGCAGGAAGCCGCCGCCGATGATCTCTTCCGCCTGCTCCAGGCTCTGGGCACAGCGCACCTCGCAGCCCCAGCGTCCCAGCAGCGAGGCCATGGCGATGAGGATATCCTCCTCGTTGTCGATGCAGAGGATCCTGACCCCTTCCAGCTGACTGTCTCGCAGGGCCGGGGTCGTCACCTGGCTGGGGATGACGGGCCGGGTCGCGAGGTTCAGGGTGATGGCAAAGACGGACCCCGCTCCGGGCCAGCTGCGCAGGGAGAGCTGATGACCCAGCACCAGCGAGATGCCGCGGGCGATGGCGAGCCCGAGGCCAAGCCCCTGCTCTCTGGCGGTGCGGGAGTGATCGAGGCGGGAAAACTCGTCGAAGATCGCCTCCTGCTTGCCCTCCGGGATGCCGGGGCCGTTGTCCCACACCTCGATGCGCACCTTCTCCCCCATGCGGCGACAGCCGAGCAGCACCCGACCGCCGGGGTTGTAGCGAAATGCGTTGGTGAGGAAGTTCTGCAACACCCGCCGCAGCAAGCGCACATCGCTGTAGACCGCAAGGCGGCTCTCCACCACGGAGAACTGGATCCCACCGGCCTGGGCCAGCACGCCGAATTCCGCCTTGAGATTGTCCAGCACATCGCTCAGGGAGAAATCGAGCTTCTTCGCCTTGAACTTGCCCGCCTCGAGGCGCGAGATGTCCAGCAGATCCGTGATGAGATCCTCGGTCGCCCCCAGGGCGTCGTCGATGTGGCGAGCGATGCGGGCCGGTTCGTCCTCCGGGGGCAGCATCTCCAGCAAGGAGGAGGTGAAGAGCTTGGCCGCGTTTAGCGGCTGGGTCAGGTCGTGGCTCACCGCCGCAAGGAACCGGCTCTTGGACTGGTTGGCCCGCTCCACCTGCTGGTTTACCAGCAGCAGTTGGCGGTTGAGTTCGGAGAGCTCGTGGGTGCGCTCGGCCACCCGCGCCTCCAGGTGCTCGTTCGCTTCCCGCAGCACCCGCTCCGCCGCCCTGAACGGGGTGATATCGGTGAAGGTCATGACAAAGCCCCCCGCAGGCATGGGGTTGCCCTGCATCTCGATGACCCGGCCATCGGGACGCTCCCGCGCCGAGACATGGGGGCTACCACGCTTCATGAAGGCAACCCGCCGCGCCACCTGGGCCTCGATGTCTCCCTGGCCGCACAACCCCTGTCCAGCGTTGTAGCGGATGATCTCCTCGATGGAACGGCCCACCTGAATGAGACCGGGGGGATAGGAGAACAGCTCGATGTAGCGTCGGTTCCAGGCCACCAGCCTGAGCTCCCTGTCCACCACGGAGATCCCCTGCCCCATGTGTTCGATTGCCCCCTGCAACAGGCCGCGGTTGAAGCGGAACATGTCGGAGGCCTCGTCCACTATGGTGGCGATCTCCTCGAGCTGCATGTTGCGTCCCTGCAGGGCAGAGGCCAGCACCAGGCGGGCGGACGAGGTGCCGAATACCCCCGCCAGCAGTCGCTCCGTGTGGGCGATGAGCTCGGCGGAGGCCTGCATCTGGGGCGCCAAGGTGCCTCCCCGCTCGCCGGCGAAGCGGCCGAAAGCCCGTTTGACGCGGCTGGAACCGACGAAGCGGGCCGCCAGCATCTCCAGCTCCTTCACCGAGACCCGCGCATGATAGAGCGCCGAGGTATCCCGGCTCGTCTTGCCGACGAAGTTGGCGGCCTGCAGCCGCTCGCTCACCGCCGCCCGTGACAGCAGGGAGCCCGCCACATAGCCGGCGAGGTTGAGCAGAAGACTCAGGAAGAGGCACCAGGCCCCCAGGCTCAGATCCCGCACCGCCGGCCAGTCTGGGGGCGCCAGCAGGGCTTCGAGGGGGGAGCCAGCCAGCAGTCCGCTCTCCGCCAGCAGGGTCACGAACCAGAGGCTGACCCCGAGGGCGAGCCCGAGATAGACGCCCTTGCGATTGCCATGACGCCAGTACAGGCCGAGCAGCAGGGCTGGCGCGAACTGGGCCACGGCCCCGAACGAAAGATAACCGATGCGCGACAGACTGGTGAGATCCCCGAGCCAGAGATAGAGCGCCCAGGCCGCCAGCAAAATCAGCAAGATGGCGCCCCGACGCACCTGCAGCAGCAACCGCATCAGGCGCTCGTCCCGCCCCTGTTGCCAGACCCGGCGCAGCAGGACCGGCAACACCAGATCGTTGCTCACCATGATGGCCAGGGCGATGGTGCAGACGATCACCATGCCGGTGGCCGCCGAGGTGCCGCCGAGAAATGCCAGCATCGCCATGCCGTCGAACCCGAGGGACATGGGGAGGCTGATCACATAGGTGTCCGAGGCCATGTCTGCCCCGACCCACTGCTTGCCTGCCAGCGCCAGCGGCCAGATGAAGAGCCCCATCAGGAAGAGATAGAGGGGGAAGATCCAGCGGGCCCAGTGCAGATCCTGCCCCTGGTTGTTCTCCACCACGGTCACGTGAAACTGGCGCGGCAGGCAGATGACGGCGCACATGGCGATCAGGGTGTAGATGGCGAGCTCCAGCAGGCCGCCCGGCGTCACCGCCACCACCGCATCGAGGAAGTCGCCCGCCACCAGGGTACGCGCCTCGCTCGGTCTGGCGATGATGAGCCAGAGCGCAAAGCCCCCCACCGCCATGAAGGCGAGCAGCTTGACCACGGACTCGAAGGCGATGGCCACCACCATGCCCCTGTGGTGCTCGGTGGCATCCAGGTTGCGGGTGCCGAACAGAATGCTGAACAGGGCCAGCAGCAGGGTGACCCCCAGCGCCAGCTCCGCCATGTTGCTGGTGGGGCTGACCCCCGTGCTGTTGGCCATCAGCAGATCGAGCCCGGTGACGATCGCCTTGAGCTGCAGCACCAGATAGGGAAGTATCCCCATGACGGCGATGAGGCTGATCACCATGGCCAGGCGCTGGGACTTGCCATAACGGGCGGCGATGAAATCGGCGATGGAGGTGATGTGCTCACGCTTGGCCACCAGGATGAGGCGGGCCAGCAAGCGCCAGCCAAACAGGAACACCAGCATGGGGCCCAGGTAGATGGGCACTGGCGACCAGGGGGATTCGCTGGCCTGGCCCACGGTGCCGAAGAAGGTCCAGGAGGTGCAATAGACTGCCAGCGACAGGCTGTAGAGCAGAGGCTGCCCCTTGGGGCGACGGCGCTTGTTCTTGTCCGCCACATAGGCGATGAGGAACAGCAAGCCCAGATAGGCGAGCGACAACCCGATCAGCAGCCATCCATGGTGCATCTCTCTACTTCCCTTTTCCAGATAAGTCGGAGGCCTGCCGCGCCAGAGACCGGCAGACCTGTGTCATCGGCCCTGTTCAGGGCTCTCTTCACGCAGCCGCAACACGAAGACCGGCAGCACTACCAGCACCATGATAAAGAAGATGCCGCCCCCCAGCGGCTCGAACAGCACGCCGCAGATCGCCATCAGGGCCGCCACCGTCATGCCAAGGCCCAGGGCCGCATAGAGCGCCTGGGTGGGGATCTGCTGCTCCGCGGGCAACTGGCGGGTCATGAAGCGGATGGCGCCGAGGTGACTGACGCAGAAGGTGACCCCGTGCAGCAGCTGGCCGAGCACCAGCACCGCCAGGTCGGTAGAACTGCCGAGCAGCACCCAGCGCACCACGCAGCCAAGGGCCCCCACCAGAAACAGGGTCTGGGCGCCGAAGCGCTGGAGGAAGCGCTTGTCCGCGGCGAACATGGCGATCTCCGCCACCACTCCCAGAGCCCAGAGATACCCGATCAGGGTGCCGCTGTAGCCGGCGCTCTTCCAGTAGATAGCGCTGAAACCGTAGTAGGCCGCGTGGCTCCCCTGCAGCAGGGCGGTGATGAGCAGGAAGCGGCGCACCGGGGCCGACCTGAGCGTGACGAGCAGCGAGGCCTTGGCCCGCTCCCCTTGCAGCTCCCGGGGGGCCGGGTGCAGCGGCAGCAGGCTGAGCCCCAGCATGATCAGCAGCCCGGCCACCATGGTGTGCAGCACCCAGTCGCTGCCAAAGTTGCCCACCAGGGCCCCCACCAGGGTGGAGGCAACGATAAAGGCGAAGGATCCGCACAGCCGCACCTTGCCGTAGTCGAGGTGGGTCTGCACCACCATGCGGGTGGCAAGCGCCTCTCCCATGGGCATCAGGGTCGGGTAGATGAAGTTGGCCGCCAGGGTCAGCACCACCAGCCACCAGAGGCTGTGGCCCAGATAGAAACCGAGGAAGGCCAGCAGACTCAGCAGACAGAGCAGCCGGGTGACGGGCAGCAACTGGCCGGCCCCCTTGACTCGCCCCATCACCATCAGGTTGCCGGCAAAGCGGATGGCCATGCCTACCCCCAGCAACAACCCTATCTGTTCAGTACTCACCCCGATGCCTTCCAGCCAGAGCGACCAGAACGGCAGGTAGGCGCCATAAACGAAGTAGAAGGCGCCAAAAAACAGGGCTAACCAGGAGAACGCGGGCATAGAGGCTCGGGCTGCATGACAAGGGGCACAAATGATAACCGATTTCGGGACGGGGATCCCCAGGCGGCATGACAGATAAAAACCATAAATATCAATAAAGTTGAACCTTTGTCACATCCCCCTGTCTATTGGGTAACACCGCTTCCTGATGAGTGTTGCAATCCTTCCACCCGCCCCTGGCGGGTTTCTTTTTTGCAGACGCCGACCTTCATGTCAAAAGGGGCCCGAGGGCCCCTTTTCCTTCATGCTGGTCGACGACCATCAGAACACGTACTTGACCCGTGCACTGAGGTTGCGGCCAGGCTCGGTCTGCTTGCTGGTATCCGCGGTGGCGGCAAGGCCGGTGATGCTCTCGTAGCTCACGTACTCCTTGTCAAACAGGTTGAATACCCCCACGTTGAGCTGCAGGTCCTGCACCGGCTTGAACTGGGCATAGAGATCCACCACGCCCCAGCCTGCGCTCTTGATGTTGTCGTTGCCTCGCGCATCCTTGCCCACCTTGTCCATGTCGTCGGCAAAGCGCAATGCGGTGTTGATGTTCCAGTTCGGCTGCTCCAGACGCACCCCGACGCTGCCGTTCAGGGGGCTCAGGCTGTTGATGTAGTTGCCCTCGCCATCCTTGCCCTCGATGTAGGCCAGGTTGCCCCAGACGTTGACCAGCTCGTTCAACCAGTAGTCCGCCTTGGCCTCGGCCCCCTTGGTGGTCGCCTTGTCCAGGTTCTGGTACTGATAGAGGGCGGTACGGCCTTCGGTGCCCACGGCCGTCAGCTCGATGAAGTCGTCGAACTTGTTGTAGAAGGTGGCCACTTCATAGCTGAACCCGCCACGGCTGCCGCGCACCCCCAGATCGATGCCGTCGCTGCTCTCTGGCTTGAGGTTCGGGTTGGGCTCGATGCGATAGCCATACGCCTGGTGGTTCAGGGTGGAGAAGGCGTTGTCATACATGGGCGCCTTGAAGCCGTGGCTGTACTGGGCGAACAGGTTCGCCGCCTCGTGCGCCTTGAACACCAGCCCCAGCTTGGGAGAGAACTCCCCTTCGGAGATCTTCTTCATGTTCTCGCCGGTGTAGGCGGGATCCTCGTCCGGGGTCATCTTGTAGTAGTCGTAACGCACGCCCGGGGTCAGCACCCAACGCTCGCCGAACTTGATCTCGTCAAAGGCCCAGAGCGCACTGCGCTCGCTGGTGGTGGAGGGGAAGCTCAGCTCGTTGTAGCCAACGAAGTCACCCGGAACGGTCGGCCCCTTGAAGCGGGTGCGCTCGTTGTCGGTATGCTCGTATTCCAGGCCCCAGGCCAGACGCTGGCTGGCGAGCGCCTTGTTGAACTTCACCTGGGCGCCCAGGCTCTCCTGCTCGAAACCGTTGTGATCCAGGGAGTTCTTGGTCACATAGGGGTTGCCCGGCATGACCGGATACTTGGACGAAGCGTACTGATCCAGGGTCTGCTTGGCGCGGCTGTAGTAGATCTTGCTGTCCACGCGATCCGCCCAGGGGGCGTTCAGGGCGAGGCCATGATCCAGTACCAGGGAGAGGTTGTCGGTCTCCTTGTCGGTAATGGGCTGGTTGAAGACGGAGCCCGCCTTGGTCAGATCGATGGCATCCGGATCCTGCCCCTCGGTGAAGTAATCCACCGTCAGTTTCAGGAACTGATCATCGGAGAGATTCCACTTGCTCTTGAACAGCACGGCCTGGCTGACGATGTCGAACTCGTTCTTGTCGCCGTCATAATTCTGGGTGACACCGCCATCGCGCCAGGTGTAGCGCAGCAGGTTCTCGACTTCCCCGGTGCGCAGCGCCCCCGTGATGCCGGCCATTCTCTGGTGGCTGCTGGAGGCATAACCCGTGGTCGCATCCAGATAGCTGTCGCGGCCCTTGAGGAAGTCGCCTGCATCCTTGGTGGTGATGGCAATGACGCCTCCCAGAGCATCGGAACCGTAAGCGGCCGAGGCCGGCCCTTTGGCCACTTCCACCTGCTTGATCATGTCGGTGTCGAAGTAGGTCTGACCCACGCCGCCATTCTTGTAGGCATCGTTCTGGCGCACACCGTCCTGCACCACCTTGACCCGGTTTTCGCTCATGCCGCGAATGGTGAAGGTTTGGGCATCTCCTGCTCCTCCCTGCACGCTCACCCCGGGCTCATAGCGGAACAGATCGGCGACGTTGCTGACGACCTGCTCTTCAATCTGCTCCGAGGTAATGACGGCGATGGGACCGGAAACATCTTCCAGCTTCTGTTCCATCCGGGAGCCGCTGACGACCATGACTTCATCGGCTTTCTTGTCTGCGGCGAAAGCGGGGGAGATCAGCCCGGCCGCCACGGCGAGGGCTATCAGGGAGGGGGTGTTGTTGTGCGCCACTGCAAAGTCCTTATTGAGAATTATTATCAAGCGGAAGGCATATTACCCCGCCAGATACAAAGATCAATAATAAAGTGAATCATTCTCATTTCATTTTATCGTCATTCCCCCTTACACTGGCGCCACTTTTTCGCTCGCCATGCCGCCATCCCATGGTGCAGCCTTTTCCCATCCCCTGTTTCTTGAGTGAGTAACCATGATCCGACGACTCCCCCTGCTCGCCCTGCCCCTGCTGCTGGCCGCCTGCACCACCACGCCGCAGAACATCCCACCCGAGACCCTCTATCACGCACGGCTCGATACGGCCCAGGGGCAGGCGCTGACCTTCGAGCAGGCGGTGGCGCGGGTGGCGGATGCCGACATCGTGCTGGTGGGGGAGCTTCACACTCACCCAGCCATCCATCTGTTGCAGGCACGTCTGCTGGCGGGGCTTGACGAGATATCGCAAGCCGATGGCCGGGCCCTGGTGCTCTCCATGGAGCAGTTCAGCCGCGCCGAACAGCCGGTGCTGGATGCCTACCTGGCCGGACGCATCGGCGAATCGGCCCTCATTCGAGATGGCCATGCCTGGCCCAACTACCAGAGTGATTACCGCCCTCTGGTGGAGTTCGCCAAGGCGCAGCACCTGCCAGTGATTGCCGCCAATGCCCCCAAACCTCTGGTGAGCTGCGTCGGTCAGGAGGGACCGGCCTGGCTCGACAAACTGCCGGCCAATCGCCGCAGCCAGCTTGCCCGCGAGCTGACTCTGGGGGATGACGGCTACCGCCAGAAGTTCATGGCCTCCATGCACCATGGGGATGCGGACGGCAACGCCCGTCGCTTCGCCGCCCAGACCAGCTGGGACGACACCATGGCCGAAAGCATGGTGGATTATCTGGGCAAGCATCCCGGCAGGCGCATCATGCATATCGCAGGCAACTTCCACGTGGAGGGGGGGCTCGGGATCGCCAGTCGCATCGCCAGCCGCAATCCGGCACTCAAGGTGGCACTCATCGTGCCGCAAACCGGTGACGAGACAGCCCCCGGGAGAGACGCCGATGTCAGGGTCCACATCGCTCCCCTGCCGGAACGCTGGCTAAATGCAAAGGAAATGAAGCAAGATATGGGCGCACTGCATCAATCCCGAAGCCGTGACTGCAGCCAATGGTTGCAACCCTCAAAATAGCCCAAGGATTTCATATGGATGTGTTACTCGTCATCGACATGCAACAGGGGTTGTTCGATAACCCCCGCCATCAGGATGCCCAGGTCATCGCCAACATCAATCGTCTGGCCGATCGCGTGCGGGGCCAACACGGACGGGTCATCTATGTGCAACACGACGAACCGGGTTCCGAGCTGGAACCTGGCAGTGCGGGCTGGCAACTGCACGCCGATCTGGCCCCGTCTCCCAACGACAGCCGGGTGCGCAAGACCGCCTGTGACAGCTTCCTCGACACCGAGCTCGGCTTCCTGCTGGCAGAGCAGTCGGTAGACAGACTGCTCATCTGCGGCTGTGCCACCGACTTTTGCGTCGATACCACGTTGCGCAGCGCCGCCGCCAGGGGCTTTGACGCCTTTGCGGTGACCGACGCCCATACCACGGCGGACAGGCCGCACCTGAGTGCGGAGCAGATCATCCAGCACCACCACTTCATGTGGCGGCATCTGAGCCTGCCTCAAGGCAGAAGCGTGACCCTGCTCACGACGGATGAGCTGCTGGCCACCATTTAACCCGAGCGGGCGTGTTAAGCTGCCCGTCCTGATGTGAACACCCGATTGGAGTCTTGTGTGCGCCTACTCTCTGCCGTTGCCCTCACACTGCTGTTACCGGCGCTCACCGCCTGCTCCGGATTGCCGGGGGCAGCACCCGATGGCCCGGCCCCCCTGTTCCACACCCATATCAGCGACGACGGGAGCAAGCGCTTCACCTTTGAGGCCGCCCCTCTCGACGTCCTGCCAACCCGGTTGCAGGAGGGAGATGACAACCGGCTGAGCCGCCGCGACAAGAGCCTGCTGGAACGCCGGGAAGCCCTGCAGGACGAGCAGCTCACCCAGATGCTGGCCACGCGCAAGTATTGCCGAAGCGGCTATATCGTCCTCAGCCAGACCTCCTGGAAGATCCGCGGGGAATGCAACGAAAGCGCCAGCCAGGCCGATCGCGATGCCTTCCCCAACCAGGCAGGCTGGCAGGAGTAACCCGGGACATAACAACAAAACGGGCAGCCCAGGCTGCCCGTTTCTCATCTCGCTGATTGTCCCCTCAAACGGGTTCATCCGCCGGGCTGGTCAGCTCGGCGCCATTGTCGATGCGTTTGTGCCCTTCCACCAGGTGAACGAAGTCCACCAGCTCGTCGCCGGAGACACGGAACGCCTGACCGAATCCCTTGACGAACAGCCCCTGCTCGGGCTTGAGCCTAAACAGCACGAAGTCCTTGAGGTTGGAGAGCCCTTTGACTATCTCGCCGAAGCGCCCTTCCAGCGCCGCAACGGCCTTCTCCCAGCGTGCGTCGTCGCGCGCCACCACCTCGGCGACCGCATCGAAGGTCAGACGCTTGCGGGCAAACAGCTCGCGGGCCCCGGTTTCGTCCTCGATCAGCATCAGCGATACCTTGGGCACCTGTTGCAGGTTGCGGGCGTGGCGAGCTATTTCGGAGATGAGCACATAGTAACCATCTTCCTGCAGCACGAAGGGGGCATAGCTGGCATTGGGGTTGCCTTCGCCATCCACAGTGGCGAGCTGCAGGGTACGGCAACCGTCGCGGAACTCGCGGATCTCCGGTTGCAGGCGGTTTTGCAGGCGCTCCTGACGTTCACTCATGCTTTCACTTCCTCTTGATACTGACGGCGCAGGGCCATGAAACGCTCCACCTGCTCAGGCAGCAGTTGACGCTGCTCGTCCCGGCCCAGGTAGATCTTGAAAATGCAGCGGCCACTGTGGCCGAAGAACTGGAAGGAGTGCCCTTCCTTGCCCATGAAGAGCTTGCTGACCAGGGCGATGCCCGCCACGTTGTCGAGCTTGAGGTGGCCGTGCAGTTCGCCGTCCCGCCCCATCAGGTTGTAGTAGCCGCGCGCGTTCTTGCCCTTGGGGAAGGGAGCCTTCACCTCGAAGATGGAGCCATCGGATTCGACGATGGTGGTCACCTGACCCCAGCTGGACAGGTCCGCCAGCAGGGCTTCGGCCTCCCCGGCCGGCACTTGCGTCATCAGGGCGGCAGGCAGATGGCGTACCACCTCCCACTCGCTGACGGCCAGCTCGGTGGCGAGGGTGGACGGGTGGGCGCTGGGGTCTTGCTCCAGCAGCGCCTGAATGCGTTGTGCAATGCTCATCGGTTCTCCCTGGATGATCTGGCGATGGTGCTCGGTGTCGCGGCGGATACTGTAATAAAGCGCCCCAAGTAACGCAATTGATAATCGCTTTCATTCTCAGTGCATTTTGATGGACGACTTGATATTCTCGGCGGCAACCCTATTTCATTCACCCTTCGGAGGTTCGCATGGGCCGTCGTTTTGCCCTCGCATTCAGCCTGCTCGGCTGTGCCCTTTCCCTCTCTTCCCCATCCGTCATGGCGGTGGAGCGTATCGTCAGCATAGGCCCGGCCACCACGGAACTCATCCTGGCACTGGGAGGCGAGCAGAGCCTGGTCGCCACCGATGTCAGCAGTCCGGAGCCCAGAGGCGTGCCCAAGGTCGGCTATCACCGCGCCCTCGCCGCCGAAGGGATCCTGAGCCTCTCTCCGACCCTGGTGGTCGGCAGCGACGAGATGGGCCCGAACAGCACGCTTGATCAGTTGCGCCGTGCCAACGTCAAGGTCGAGGTCATGGCCACAGCCCCTACGCTGGCCAACCTCAACGAGCGTATCGACACCCTGGCCCATCTCCTGGGTGACCAGGCGGCAGGGAGCAAGCTCAAGGAGGAAATTGCCGCCCAAAGCGACACCCTGGCGGCGCAGGCGAAGCAGAACAAGCCCCTCAAGGTCGCCTTCCTGCTGCTGCACAAGGGTCAACCCACCAGCATCGCTGGCGGCAACACCACCGCCAGCGCCCTCGTCACCCTGGCGGGCGGCGTCAATCCGGTGGCTGGGCTCCACGACTATAAGCCCGTTTCCACCGAATCCCTCATCGAGCTGCAACCTGATCTGGTGCTGGTGAGCGGTCGCGACTGGCAGCAGTATCAGGATCCCGACGCCGTTCTGAGCCAGGTACCGGCCCTGTCAGCCACCCCTGCAGGCAAGAATAAAGCCATCCACGCCATCGACGGACATGCCCTGCAAGGGGGCCTCAGCCTTCGTTCCCTGCAACAGGCGAACCAGATCGCCCAGTGGATCAAGCAGGGTTCCTGATGCGCCTGCCTCTGCCCTGGCTGCTCGCCCTGACCGGCTGCGCGCTGGCGTTGCTGCTGGTCGGGTCCCTCGTGACCGGCCCCATGTCCCTCTCCCTTGGCGAGAGCCTGCGCGCCCTGTTTGCCGGACCCCAGAGCGGGATTGAGGCTCACAAATTATTGATCGTGCAGGAGATCCGTCTGCCACGAACCCTGCTCTGCATCGCCGTGGGGGGCATTCTCGGCCTCTGCGGCGCCGTCATGCAGGGACTGTTTCGCAACCCCCTGGCAGACCCCGGCATCATAGGGGTGTCGGGCGGGGCAGCACTCGGCGCAGCCCTGGCCATCGTGTTGCTCGCCCCGTTGGGCTCGCACCTGCAGAGCCTGCTCGGCCTGGGGTTGCTGCCCCTGCTCGCCTTTCTCGGCGGAGCCCTCACCACCACCCTCGTCTATCTGCTGGGTACCCGGGAAGGGGGCACCTCGGTCACCGTGATGCTTCTGGCCGGGGTGGCCATCACGGCGCTCTCCGGCGCCGTCATCGGACTGCTCACCTACCTCGCCGACGATCAGATGCTGCGCAACCTGAGCCTGTGGCAGATGGGCTCCCTGGCGGCAGGCAAGCCGGTCGATGTGACGCTG
This sequence comes from Aeromonas sp. s6, assembly GCF_040907815.1. Taxonomy (NCBI): domain Bacteria; kingdom Pseudomonadati; phylum Pseudomonadota; class Gammaproteobacteria; order Aeromonadales; family Aeromonadaceae; genus Aeromonas; species Aeromonas sp. s6. The sequence goes on along the minus strand of NZ_JBFOCN010000027.1, from coordinate 97,026 downwards.
GCGCTGCTGACCCTGGCCGCTTTGCTGCTGTTGTTCATGCGCGATGCCAATCCCCTTAACGCCCTGCTGCTGGGAGAGGGAGAGGCCCGGCATCTGGGGGTGAACGTGCAGACGCTGAAGCGTCGCCTCATCCTGCTCACTGCTGCCGGTGTCGGCGTGGCGGTGGCGGTGGCCGGCATGATCGGCTTTGTCGGTCTGGTGGTTCCCCATCTGGTACGGCTGCTGGCCGGTCCCAACCATGTCCGCCTGCTCCCGCTGTCTGCCCTGCTGGGGGCTGGCCTGCTGCTGGGGGCCGACATGCTGGCGCGTACCCTGCTCGCTCCGGCCGAGCTGCCGGTCGGCATCATCACCGCCCTGCTGGGTGCCCCTTTCTTCATCTGGCTCTTGGTCAAGAGCCGCCGAACCCTGTAACAGGAGATCGCCACCTTGCCCGGATACCCCTCCCCCCTGCTCAGTTGCCGGGGCCTTCGCCTCAGTCGCGGCAACCGACTTATCCTGGACAGCCTGGATCTCGACCTGCATGCCGGCAGCCTGACCGCCCTGCTCGGCCCCAACGGGGCGGGCAAAAGCTCACTGCTCAAGTGCCTGACCGGCGAGCTGGAACATGAAGGGGAGATCCACCTGTTCGGCCAGACCCGCAGGGGGTGGGCCGACAACGCTCTGGCCCACCGGGTCGGTGTGCTGCCGCAAAGCTCCTCCTTGAGCTTCCCCTTCCTGTGCGAAGAGGTGGTGGCCATGGGCCGGCTGCCCCACAGCGAGCCTGCCAGCCGGCGCGACGAGATAGTCCGCGCCGCCATGACCCACGCCGGGGTCGACCATCTGGCGAACCGCCTCTATCCCGGCCTTTCAGGCGGGGAGCGTCAACGGGTGCAGTTCGCCCGGGTGCTGGCCCAGATCTGGCAGGCACCGGAGGAACCGCAGCAAGCGCGGCTGCTGCTGCTGGACGAGCCCACCTCGGCGCTGGATCTCAAATACCAGCACCAGTTGCTCGCCATGGCCCGGGCGCTGGCCGGCCGCAACACCGCCGTGCTGGTGGTGTTGCACGATCTCAATCTGGCAGCCCGCTACGCCGATAGGCTGGTGATGCTGGAGCAGGGCAGGCTGATGGCTGACGGCAGCGCAGGCGAGGTGCTGACCCCGGCGCTCATCGCGCGCCTCTACGGCTACCCCGCCCAGGTGATCCACCACCCCGAGAGCGGCGTCCCCATGGTGGTGTGACCCCCTGGGGCAGATAGCAACAGAGCGCCATCAGGCGCTCTGTCTTTTTGCGGTATCCAGCCTTGGGCTGACCAGCAGGGTAATCCCCTGGGCACATCAGGCTATCTGGTAGCGCCCCGGCTTGTGATTGAGTGTCAACACCAGATTACAGATGATGGCTGCCACCACGGAAAGCACCAGCAGCCAGGGGGAGACCACGAAGAAAGAGGCGACGACGATGGCGCAATCCAGCCCCATTTGCAGCTTGCCTGCCCGCACACCCCATCTGTCCTGAATGAAGAGCGCCAGGATGTTGAAGCCCCCCAGGCTCGCCTTGTGGCGAAACATGATGAGCAGCCCCATGCCGATCAGGGTGCCGCCTATCAATGCTGCATAGACGGGTTCGATCTTGCCGATTTGCAGCACGGCGTTGAGGTGATCCGTCATGAAGGAGACGGTGGCCACGGCGGCAAAGGTATTGAGGGTGAAGCGCGGCCCCATTCTGAGCCAGGCCAGGGCATAGAAAGGCAGGTTCATGGCGAAAAACAGCAGGCCGAAGCTGATGCCGGTCACCTGTTGCAGCAGCAGCGCCAGGCCGGCGGTGCCACCGGTGAGCAGGCCGACCTGATGGAACAGGAAGATGCCGAGGGAAACGAAGCCTGCTGCGGTCAGCAAGGCGAGCACATCCTCATACAGTGGATGCGCAGAGCGTGAAGTGTTGTCCATAACCAGGTATCCAGTCGCGAAGCAAGAGAGTGTTGGCCGCCCATCGGGCGGAGCGAGCCCCGTGAACCGGGGCTTCGTTATGCCGACAGTCTCCATTTTGAGTGAGATGGATCACAAGTCCCGCCCTTCACGCGCCAAAATGGTGCGCGTCATCCAGGCGTTACAATCCTTGCACCAAAATGTCCCACGCTCACCGCCGGCATGATGCTGAAAAACCTGAAACGGGGCGCTGCCCCCGCACCCGAATCGTTCTAGAATGAGTCGCTTGTCACTGCCAGCGGAACAACAGCGGATGAGAGTCACCGTATTCGGAATAGGTTATGTCGGGTTGGTTCAGGCCGCCGTACTGGCGGAGATGGGTCACAAGGTGATCTGTGTGGATGTGGATGCCGACAAGGTCGCGGCCCTGAAAGCGGGACACATTCCCCTCTTCGAGCCCGGCCTCGCCCCTCTGGTGCTGCGCAATCATCAGGCCGGCCGCCTGATCTTCACCACAGACCCGGCACGGGCGGTGGAGTTTGCCGAGCTTATCTTCATCGCGGTCGGAACGCCGCCGGACGAGGACGGGTCCGCCGACCTCCATCAGGTGATGACGGTGGCGGACACCATAGGCCGCCTGATGCAAGGGGGCAAGGTGGTGGTCAACAAGAGCACTGTCCCTGTCGGCACCGCCAGCCGGGTACGGCGACACATTGCGGAGCGCCTCGCCGACCGTGGTCTCGATCTTCCGCTCGACGTGGTCTCCAACCCCGAATTTCTCAAGGAGGGCGCCGCCGTCGCCGACTGCCTGCGGCCGGATCGCATCATCATCGGCACCGACTCCGATCACGCCTTCTCCCTGCTGGAGGAGCTCTACGCCCCCTTCAACCGCAAGCGAGACCGCATCCTGCGGATGGATGCACGCAGCGCCGAACTGACCAAGTACGCCGCCAACGCCATGCTGGCGACCCGCATCTCCTTCATGAACGAGATGGCCACCCTGGCCGAAGCCCTGGGCGCCGACATCGAGGAAGTGCGCAAGGGTATCGGTGCCGATCCGCGCATCGGCCACCACTTCATCTACCCGGGCTGCGGTTATGGCGGATCCTGCTTCCCCAAGGATGTCAGGGCGCTGATCCACACCGCGAAGGAGGCGGGGTGCGAGACCCCCCTGCTGCGCTCGGTGGAGAAGGTCAACGAGGCGCAGAAGCACAGGCTCATGACCCGGCTGCACCACCATTTTGGTGCCAGTCTGTCGGGGCGCACCTTCGCGTTATGGGGACTCGCCTTCAAACCCAATACCGACGACATGCGCGAAGCCCCGAGCAGGGTGCTGATGGAGGCGATCTGGGCGGCAGGAGGCCAGGTGCAGGCATTCGACCCCGAGGCCATGACCGAGGCCGCCCGCCTCTATGGCCAGCGGGCAGATTTGATCCTGTGCGACACCCAGGAAGCCGCCCTTCAGGGGGCTGATGCCCTGCTCGTCTGCACAGAGTGGCAACAGTTCCGCGCACCGGATTTCGACCTGCTTCGCCAGACCCTGAAGCAGGCCATCATCTTCGACGGCCGCAACCTCTATGATCCGGCCCGTCTGCGCCAGCGCGGTTTCACCTACTATGCCATCGGCCGTGGCGATAGCCTGACCCATCAGGAGGAGCGATGAAGTACCTCGTCACCGGCGCCGCCGGGTTTATCGGATTTCATGTGGCGCGCAGGCTCTGTGGCGACGGCCATCAGGTAGTGGGGATAGACAACCTCAACGACTACTACACGGTGAGTCTCAAGGAGGCGCGCCTCGCCCTGCTCACGCCTCTGCCCGGCTTTCGCTTCGAGCGCACCGATCTCGCGGACCGCGCGGCCATGGCTTCGCTCTTTGCCCGCGAGCAGTTTGACCGGGTGATCCATCTGGGGGCCCAGGCCGGGGTGCGCTACTCCCTGGACAACCCCTTCGCCTATGCCGACAGCAACCTCACCGGCCACCTCACCGTGCTGGAGGGGTGTCGCCAGACCCGGGTGCAGCACCTGATCTATGCCTCCTCCAGCTCGGTCTACGGGCTGAACGAACAGATGCCGTTCAAGCCGTCCTATGGGGCGGATCATCCCGTCTCTCTCTATGCGGCGAGCAAGAAGGCGGGAGAGCTGATGGCCCACTCCTACTCCCATCTCTACGGCCTGCCCACAACCGGGCTGCGTTTTTTCACCGTCTACGGCCCCTGGGGTCGGCCCGACATGGCCCTGTTCAAGTTCGTGCACGCCATCCTGAACGGCGACTCCATCGACCTCTACAACCAGGGCCAGCTCAGCCGGGATTTCACCCATGTCGACGACATCGTCGAGGGGATAGTGCGCATCGCAGACAGCCCCCCCGCGGGCGATGCCCACTGGCAGGGGGCCCCGGACGCCAGCCCGGCCCCCTATCGCCTCTTCAACATCGGCAACGGCAGCCCGGTCAGGCTGCTGGACTTCGTGGATGCCATCGAGGCGGCCCTCGGCAAACGGGCCATCCGCAACATGCTGCCCATGCAGCCCGGCGACGTGCTCGCCACCTGGGCCGACACCCGCTCGTTGTTTGACGCCACGGGCTATCGCCCCCGTGTCGGGCTCAAGGAAGGGGTTGACGGCTTTGTCCGCTGGTATCGGGACTACTACCGGGTCTGAGCCAGGCGAGGTGGCAGGGTCGCCTGGCTCAGACCCTGCGCTCAAGATGAAGGGGTATAGCTGAAGGGCACCATGGTGGGGGAGAGCCCACGACAGGCGGGTTTGAGGGCCTGCGGGCCTGCCAGCAGCCAGTCGGTGCGGTGACGGTTGCCGAGGTTTTCCATCTTCGCGGGGTCAAAACACCTCACCATCAGGTCGGCGCTCCCCAGCACCCAGCGCCCGGGGGCAGCCTCTATCCAGGCGGCAGCTTCCCGGGCCTGCTCCCCGTCTCCCATCAGATAAGGGTAATGTTTCACTGGTTGCAAGCTAAACAGCAGATGCTGCTCCTTGAATCCCGCCAGCAGCAGTTCATCCCCCGCGGGCACCTTCTGCGCCGCCAATGCCATGACTGCCTGAGGGGTGCGCACCTCGTTAAGGCGCACGTTGATCCAGCAGGAGTAGATCAACCACCCCACTGCCAGGGAGCTGAGAATGGCGGTCAGTGGCGCCCGGCGAAGCCAGGCATTGATCAGCAGCAAGGATCCCCCCAGCACCAGCAGGGGAAGCCAGGGATCCGGCCCCAGTTCCCCCAGACGGCTGGCCACTCTGTCGCTACATGCCAGCACCAGAGCCCCCACCAGCCCTACCCCTCCCAGCAACCAGCCGAGCCCGGCCAGTAGTCGCCCCGGCCAGACCCGGACCAGCAGGGTGCCGATGAAGGGTGCGGTCAGGAGCGCCAGGGCGGGCGTACCGGGCGTGATGTAGACGCCCCGCTTGCCTGGCGAGCAGGAGAAAAACAGCACCACCAGCATCAGATAACCCAGCAGCAGCAGGATACGCCTGTCCTGCGCCCGAATGGCGCGCCGCCAGGCCACCACCAGCCAGGGCAGCAGCAGGGAGAGCGGCAGCCAGAACGGCGGGATCACCGAGGTAAGGTAGTACCAGAAGGGTTTGACGTGGTGCCAGGCGCTGGTATAACGAGTCACCGTCTGGCGCAGCAATATGTTGTCTCTGTAGGCCAGCAGGAGGGGATCCCCGCTTCGGGTCACGGCCTCCAGCATGGGGACCAGCCAGAGGCTCATCGCCAGGGCCATGGCCAGCGGCCCGAGCAGGGCCTTCAGCCAGGCTGACAAAGGCGCGGCGCGGATTTGTGCCCTGTGGGTCCAGAGCGCGGGAAGCAGCACCAGCAGGGCCAGTACTCCCACCCCCTTGGTGATGACACCAAGCCCCGCGGCAAACCAGCCGAGCCAGTACCAGCGCCACCCGCCACCGCAGAGGAGGAAGCGCAGAAAACCATAGAGACCGAGGGTGATGAAGGCCGTCGCCAGGGCATCGATCTGCGCCGTCTTGGCCTGCAGGGTGAACTGGACGGTAAAGAGCAGCAGCAAGCCCGCCAGAAATCCCGTCGCCGGATCCCACAGGCGACGCCCCAGGTCCCACACAAGCAAGATGGTCAGCAACCCCGCCAGCAGGGAAGGCAGCAGAAAGGCCACCTTGATGGAGCCAGTCAACACATAACCGATCGCGATCCCCCACATAAACAGCGGCGGCTTGTCCGGATAGAGCTCCCCGCCGCGCATGGGGAAGAGCCACTGGCCACTCTCCACCATCTCCTTGGCGATCAGGGCAAAGCGCGGCTCGTCCGCCGGCCAGGGGTCCCGCAGACCCAGCCCGGCCCCCAGCACCACCAGCGCGATCAGCAGCAACCAGCCAAGGGACGTCTGATTGAGCAGGGTGCGATCACTCACCATGACGAGCCTCCCCGGTCACTCCCTTGTCACGCCGCCAGCCCCGATGCTGGATATCGAGATAGAGGCTGTAGAGCGCGGTGAAGGTGGGGAAGAGGTTTTGCAGCACGCCGACGGAGTCCTGCTTGGGAGAGAAGGTGAAGTAGCTGAGCGTCATCAGGCTGCCGAGCACGCTCATGTACCAGAACAGGCGCGGGATGACGGGTCGCCCCGCCCGCCTGGACGCCAGAAACTGCACCAGCCAGCGTCCGCCGAACATCAGCGCCCCCGTGTAGCCGATCAGCTTCCAGCCGGTGACGTGCACCCCGGTCCAGTCCAGCCAGTCGATGGGGGCAGACAGCCAGGCGTCCATCACTCCAGCATCTCCCGGATTTCAACCACCTTGGAGCGGCGCTGCAACCACCAGACCCCGACCACGTCCACCAGCCCGACCCAGAGCCGGTTCCAGACCCCGTATTTGGAGATGCCCGCCTGGCGTGGCCTGTGGTTGACCGGCCAGGGCGCCATGCGCCCCCCTTGAGCCTGGATCAGCGCGGGGATGTAGCGGTGCATGTGATTGAAGGCAGGCAGTTTCAGATACCAGTCGCGACGCACGACCTTGAGCCCGCAGCCGGTATCCGGAATGCCGTCGCGCAGCAGCAGGTCGCGAAAGCCGTTGGCCAGCGTTGAAGAGAGACGCTTGACCCAGTCGTCGCGGCGGTTGACCCTGTGGCCGATGAGGCCCACCTGGTATGGATCGCTCTGGTAGCGGCGCATCGCCTCCTCCAGCATGGCGGGAATGTCGGCGGGATCGTTCTGACCATCGCCGTCGAGTACCACCAGCCAGTCGCCACGCCCGTGGCGCACCCCGCTCAGCACCGCCATGCTCTGGCCCACGGCATGGACATGGCACAGCACCTTCAGCCTGGTGAAACGCGTCTGCAAATCGCGCAGCACCACATGACTTCCGTCCACACTGCCATCGTCCACATAGATAAGTTCGTACTCGAACCTGCCCCCAAGGGCGGCATCTATTTCGCTGACGAGCGGGGCCAGATTGTCCCGCTCATCCTTGGCAGGCACCACGACAGAGATATCGACCGATTCGACCATATGCACATCCTGCCCTCATCCGAGGCGCTATCGATTCACCCGGCAGACCCGACGACATTGCATCGATGGCCTGGCTGACATCATGCAAATACAAGGCGTTAGAAAACAACTGTGTCAGCATATTGAACCTCAATTAACAAATCTGTCAAAGCAGTCACTGACCCGGGAGCCATACCGCTTCTCCCCTGCACCAAAAGTTCCATACCGTTTTCATCTCTGTTGCTCACCCACATAACCAGATGTTCCATCTGCTGGCTGGCGCCCCTCCCCGGATCGGGCCTATATGTTGCGGATACCAAAGACGAGGTTTCCATGAAAAAACGACTCTGGGGCTGGGGACTCCTGATACTGCTGGCCACCACTTCCCACGCAGATCCCTTTCGTCAGGCCCCCAAGGCCATGAGCGCACTGCGCCAGGGTGCCGCCATGGAACAGGGAAACCCGCGGCAGGCCATCGCCCACTACTGCACCGCCGCCAACCTTGGCAACCCGGAAGCCTATTACCGCATCGGCCGCCTGCTGGCCCGCGGCCCCCAGGGGATCCGCAATGCCCGCAGCGCCAACGCCTACCTGGCCATGGCCATGCGCCTTGGCAACCAGCAAGCCGCCCGTTACTACAACGAGCGGGTCGGCAATGCGCCCCTGGGTACCTGCGGCATCGGAGGCGGTGGCGGAGCCCCCTGGGTGCGCCCCAGTACCCCCTTCGATCAGGAGCGCTACCTGGCCAGACAGTCACAGGCCAAGCAAAAGCTGGCCGTCATGATCCGCCAGGCCGCCCAGCGTCACAAAGTGGACCCCCAGCTCGCCCTGGCCATCGCCATCGCCGAATCCAATCTGAACAGCACCGCCGTCTCCCCCAAGCAGGCACAGGGCGTCATGCAGCTCATTCCCGAAACCCAGGCCCGCTTCGGCGTGACCCGGCCGTTCGATGCCCAGCAGAACATCCGTGGTGCCATGATCTACCTGAAGTGGCTGGAGAAGCAGTTCGGTCCGGACTGGGTGAGGATCAGCGCCGCCTACAACGCCGGGGAACAGGCCGTGCTGCGCCACGGCGGTGTGCCGCCCTATCAGGAAACCCAGGAGTATGTGCAGCGGGTGCTCTACTACTCGGGGCAGGATCCTGACAAACCGGCCCGCCGCAGCTCACCGCGCTGAGCTTGCCCGGTTGCCCCTCTCCCCTCGCGCCTGTCGGCCGTCCCGGCCTGCGGCGCCCGGCTTTGCCGCCCCTCTCCCATTGGTTTACAATCGACGGGTTTTTTGGAACCGGGTTGACGGCCCGTCGACCCGGCCCCACCACGACATCAGTTTGTTAATGCCAAGACATTAAACTGCTGAAAGGAAGAGAATTAGCCAATGGCTCAATTTATTTACACCATGAACAGGGTTGGCAAGGTCGTGCCACCCAAGCGTCATATTCTCAAGAACATCTCCCTCTCCTTCTTCCCGGGGGCCAAAATAGGCGTGCTGGGTCTGAACGGCGCCGGGAAATCGACCCTGCTGCGCATCATGGCGGGCATCGACACCGAGATCGAAGGGGAAGCCCGTCCGCAGCCCGGCATCAAGATCGGCTACCTGCCCCAGGAGCCGAAGCTGGATCCGGAGCAGACCGTACGCGAAGCGGTCGAAGAGGCAGTCGGCGACGTCAAACGCGCCATGGCTCGCCTCGACGAGGTCTATGCAGCCTACGCCGACCCGGATGCCGACTTTGACAAGCTGGCCCGCGAACAGGGCGAGCTGGAAGCCATCATCGCCGCCCAGGGCGGCCACAACATGGAAAACCAGTTGGAGCGCGCGGCCGATGCCCTGCGCCTGCCGGCCTGGGATGCCCAGATCAAGCACCTCTCCGGTGGTGAGCGCCGCCGCGTGGCCCTGTGCCGTCTGCTGCTGGAAAAGCCGGACATGCTGCTGCTGGACGAACCGACCAACCACCTGGATGCGGAATCCGTGGCCTGGCTGGAGCGCTTCCTGCACGACTACGAAGGCACCGTCGTGGCCATCACCCACGACCGCTACTTCCTCGACAACGTGGCGGGCTGGATCCTGGAGCTGGACCGTGGCGAAGGCATCCCCTGGGAGGGCAACTACTCCTCCTGGCTGGAGCAAAAAGATGCCCGTCTGGCCCAGGAAGCGAGTTCCGAAGCCGCCCGTCGCAAGTCCATCGAGAAGGAACTGGAGTGGGTTCGTCAGAACCCGAAAGGCCGTCAGGCCAAATCCAAGGCTCGTATGGCTCGCTTCGAAGAGCTCAACACCAACGACTACCAGAAGCGCAACGAGACCAACGAGCTGTTCATTCCGCCCGGACCGCGCCTGGGCGACAAGGTGGTGGAGGTGGCCAACCTCTGCAAGTCCTATGGCGACCGCCAGCTGATCGACGATCTCTCCTTCTCCATTCCGAAGGGTGCCATCGTCGGCATCATCGGTCCGAACGGTGCCGGTAAATCGACCCTGTTCCGCATGATGTCGGGTCAGGAACAACCGGATTCCGGTTCCATCACCCTGGGTGACACCGTGGTGCTGGCCTCCGTGGATCAGTTCCGCGACAGCATGAACGACAAGAAGACGGTGTTCGAGGAAGTCGCCGACGGCCAGGACATCCTGCGCATCGGCAACTACGAGTTCCCGAGCCGCGCCTACATCGGCCGCTTCAACTTCAAGGGTTCCGACCAGCAGAAGCGGGTCGGCGAGCTCTCCGGTGGTGAACGTGGCCGTCTGCACCTGGCCAAGCTGCTGCAGACCGGCGGCAACGTGCTGCTGCTGGATGAACCGACCAACGATCTGGACATCGAAACCCTGCGCGCCCTCGAGAACGCCCTGCTGGAGTTCCCGGGTTGCGCCATGGTCATCTCCCACGACCGCTGGTTCCTCGACCGCATCGCCACCCACATCCTGGACTACCAGGACGAGGGCAAGATCGAATTCTTTGAAGGCAACTTCACCGAATACGAAGAGTGGAAGAAGAAGACCTACGGTGCCGAGGCTATCCAGCCGCGCCGCGCCAAGTACAAGCGCATTGCCAAGTAAGGCGAGGCAACAGCTGCACCGCCAGGTATGACGTCACAAGGGGAGCCGGGGCTCCCCTTTTTTGCCTCTTCTGACTTACAATCTCCACCTATTCCCCAGCGATAGCGACCCATGACCCAAGCCTCCACCACCAGACTCACCATCCAGATCCGGCTCGAACCCGGCTGCCTGGGGCCGGATGGCAAGCAGCACATCGATACCTTCTGCGCGGCCGCCAACCGGATCCTCGCCGCCATCGAACCCCGACGGGTGCACTGGGTGCTGCTGCCCCGCCATGACAAGCAACTTGCCGAGCAGGCCTACTTCCTCGATGGCCGCCCCTTGAGTGAAACCCAGGCCACCCTGCTGCTCCAACGCATGGGGTTGGCCCTCGATCCCTTGCTGGAGCAGAGCGATGCCGTGCTGAGCCAGCTTATCGAACGCTACCAGAAAAACCGTTGATCCCGATGTGGAAACGGGGCTCTATTGGTCCCCTTTCTCCTGCCTCTGAGGGAAAACGTTTGAATTTTTACTCTATTCATTGATCCGCCTCGCACATCCGGGGTTTGTAAACCTGGCCGCCTGTGTGAAAATGTGCGCGCTGTCACGGTATCAGGACGAGTCTGGTCACTTCACCGCCAGAATCAGGATCCGTCGCCCCGCATGGATGGGCCGGGCCCCCTGCTGCCTATTTCACGTCACCCATTGGAATCCAACATGAATCAACCACATCACGCTACCGGGCAGACCGCCAGCCCGGCTGCCGGGCAGGGATTGCTCGAGCGCCTGTTTGCCCTGCGCGGTCATGGCACCACGGCCCGCACCGAGGTGATCGCCGGCATCACCACCTTCCTGACCATGGTCTACATCGTCTTCGTCAACCCGCAGATCCTCTCTGCGGCAGGCATGGACACCCAGGCCGTGTTCGTTACCACCTGCCTCATCGCCGGCATCGGCAGCATCCTGATGGGTCTGCTGGCCAACCTGCCCATCGCCCTGGCTCCCGCCATGGGCCTCAACGCCTTCTTCGCCTTCGTGGTGGTGGCTGGCATGGGCTACTCCTGGCAGGTCGGCATGGGCACCATCTTCTGGGGTGCGCTGGGCCTGCTGATCCTGACCCTGCTGCGGGTACGCTACTGGCTCATCGCCAACATTCCCCTGACCCTTCGGGTCGGCATCACCGCCGGCATCGGTCTGCTCATCGCCCTGCTCGGCCTGCACAATGCCGGCATCGTGGTCGCGAGCCCCGCCACCATGGTGACCGTGGGCAACCTCACCTCCCTGCCCTGCCTGCTGGGGCTGCTCGGCTTCTTCCTGATCTGCATCTTCTCCGCCCGCGGCGTCCACTCAGCCGTGCTCATCGCCATCGTGGTGACCACCACCCTGGGCTGGCTGTTCGGCGACGTCACCTTCAAGGGCTTCGTCTCCGTGCCGCCGAGCATTGCACCGGTCTTCGGCCAGCTGGACCTGATGGGATCGCTGGACATCAGCCTCGCCGGGATCATCTTCTCCTTCATGCTGGTCAACCTGTTCGACTCTTCCGGCACCCTGATCGGCGTGACCAACCGCGCCAAGCTGGCCGATGACAAGGGGCACTTCCCGCGCATGAAGCAGGCCCTGGTGGTGGACAGCGTCAGCTCCGTCGGCGGCGCCTTCATGGGGACCTCGTCCGTGACGGCCTACATCGAGAGCAGCTCCGGCGTCGCCGTCGGCGGTCGCACCGGCCTGACCGCCATCGTGGTGGGCATCCTGTTCCTGCTGGCCATCTTCTTCTCTCCGGTCGCCGCCATGGTGCCGGCGTATGCCGCAGCGGGGGCCCTCATCTACGTGGGCGTGCTGATGTGCTCCGAGCTGACCCGGGTGAAGTGGGAAGACCTGACCGAAGCGGTGCCGGCCTTCATGACCGCGGTGATGATGCCGTTCAGCTTCTCCATCACCGAGGGGATCGCCGTCGGCTTCATCTCCTACTGCGTGATGAAGGCGGGCACCGGCCGCTGGCGCGAGATCAACCCCTGCGTGCTGGTGGTGGCCCTGCTCTTCGTCCTCAAGTTTGTCTGGGTCGATGCCCACTGATTTTTCTTCCATGAAAAGAAAAACCAGACTCTGAAAACAAAAATGCCCGTCATCGACGGGCATTTTTATGGCGGGCTCAGGGCTCAGCGAATACCGCGGGCCTCGCGGATCCACTCCCAGGCCTGCTGGATCTCCTGGGTCTTCTCTTTGGCCATCTCCATCATCTCGGGGGGCAATCCCTTGGCGGCCAGCTTGTCAGGGTGATGCTTGCTCATCTCCTTGCGATAGGCACGCTTGATCTCCTGATCGCTGTCGCTTTCGTTCACCCCGAGCAACTGATAGGCATCCTTGAGGCGATCCCGGGAGGGGGCCTCCTGGCGGTATTGCTGCCCCTGGCCACTGCCCTGCTGTTGCTGGCGGTGGAAGAAGTTCATCTGGGCCTCGGCCATGGCCAGAATGCGGGCAAGCTCGATGCGACTGAACCCCAGCTCGTCGGCGATGGTTTGCAGGATGGCCCGCTCGTTCGCCTCCACCTGACCGTCGGCGAAGGCGGCCTGCAGCTGGACCTCGAGGAAGAAGCGCAGGATGTCGCGCTGCCCCAGGCTCGCCTGGCGAAACTCCGCCAGGGTCTCGCGCAGGGGGAAGTCCGCCTCCTTGCCAAGGCGGAACGACTCCTGGGCCCGTACCCGCTGCTCTCCGGCCAGACGCATCCTGTCCATCAGGTTGGACGCGACCCGTATTTCGTGCTCGGTGACCTGGCCGCTCGCCTTGGCGATGTGGCCCATGACGGCGAAGGTGGCATGGAAAAAGACGGCCTGTTGCTGCTGGCTGGGTGCCCGCTGGAAGGCCCCGCGGATCCCCATGCCCCGATCGAAGCGATGGCCGATCCACAGGCCCAGCAGGGCACCGAAGATGTTGCCGAGCAGAAAACCGAAGAAGGTGCCAAGCACCTTGCCCCAAATACGCATGGTTCAAGACCTCGTGATGTTAATGGGTGCCGGCGAGCAGTTGCTCGTCCAGCTCGCGCAGCCGATCCACTGTGCCGATGTCGCGCCACTCGCCAGCCAGCAGGCTGCCACCCACCCGTCCCAGCGCCATCCAGTCGCGCAGCAGGGGGGCCAGCTTGCGCGCCCCGCAGGGCAAGCCGGCAAAGGCGGCGGGGTGATAGAGGCCGACGCCGCTGAAGGTGAGGGCCGGGGTGTCCAGCACCCGACCCGCTTGCAGGGAGAAGTCCCCTTGCGGATGCTGGGGAGGGTTGGGCACCAGCCAGAGGTGGGCGAGATCGTCCCCAAGCGGCTGGTTCACCAGAGCGCGATAATCCAGGTCGAGCCAGGTATCGCCGTTGATCACCAGAAAGGGTTCGCTGCCCAGCAGAGGCAGCACCTGCACGATGCCGCCGGCGGTCTCGAGCGCGCTCTCTTCGGCCGACCAGTGGATGGATACCCCGAGCGCACTGCCATCGCCGAGGGCCGCCACCAGCTTGTGTCCGAGCCAGGCGTGGTTGATGACAAGTGTGGTCACGCCGGCTGCCTTGAGTTTTTCGATATGGTGCACGATGAGCGGCTTGCCCCCCGCCGCCAGCAGCGGCTTGGGCAGCAGATCGGTGAGCGGACGCATCCGCTCGCCGCGCCCGGCGGCCAGGATCATCGCCTTCATGGTGTCACCCCGGTGCGCGCCAATCCGGGCAGCACCACCTGCTCCAGCCACTGGCCGAAGCGGGCCAGCACCGGATAGGCGGCGCCATGGCTGCGACAGACATCGACCACGTAGCCCAGGGTACGGGGAATGTCCTTGAGGTAGCCGGCCTTGCCATCGCGGTGATAGAGGCGGGTGAAGAGACCCGCCGCCTTGAGATGACGCTGCATACCGGTTAGATCGGCTGCGCGACGAAACGCGGCATAGTCCAGATTGCCAAGCAGGCCGGCCTCTTGCAGGGTGTCGAAGCCAAGTCGCATGCCCTGCTCGATCACCGCGTCCGGCCAGCGCACGTAGCAATCTTTAAGCAGGGAGACCAGGTCATAGCTCAGCGGCCCGATGACCATGTCCTGGAAGTCAATAAGGGCGAGGTCGCTCTCCTTCGGATTCGTCCCGCCGCACACCATCAGGTTGCGGCTGTGGAAGTCCCGGTGCATCACTCCTTGTGGCTGGGCCAGGTTGCTCGCCGTGAGGCAGGCGAAGGTCTCTGCCAGCAACTGCTGCTCTTCATCGCTCAGGGTCAGTTGCAGATGCTGTCCCAGCAACCACTCGGGGAAGATGGCATTTTCGCGGGCCATGAAGGCCTCATCGAAGGGCTCGAGCTCGAGCGCCACGGCGCCGAGCCCTGGCAGCAGGGCGATGGCCTTGCCATACCAGGCCAGTACGCTCTCTTCGTTCAGGCAGCCGATAAGCTGGGTATCCCCCAGATCCGTCACCGCCAGCAATCCCTGCTCGTAGTCGACCCCCTTTACCTCGGGGGCCAGCAGCCCCGCATCGTGCAGGGCGGTGGCATTGCGAACGAATTCATGATTTTTTTCGGTTTTCGGATTAGCATCCACCCACACCAGACCGCCACCCCGGAAGTAGCGGCGGAAACTGGCGTCACCGGAAATAAGCGTCAACGAGAGGTTGGCGTCACCGGAAATCCGGCGAGCCCATTGCAAAAGCAGGGAAGCGCGATCGTGCATGAGTCGGGAACCAAATTGGAAAGCAGCACTTGGCTGTTAGCCCTGGCCGCAATAATGCTTTATCATTGCCGGCTAACATAAAGCAATGACATGCAATGTCAACTCGATGGATCCTGACATAAAATGCATGCCCTGAATCCACCGTTTTTACTACGGATTGCGCGAGCCTTTCACATGACAAAATGGACACTGGGATACTCCTGTCCCATCGCCCTGACCATCAGCCTTGTTCCTGCCCTGAGCCCGCTCATGGCCCAGGCAGCGCCACTCAATGCGCCACCCGCTACCGGGATCCTCGACAGCCTCTGCTATGACTATGTCCCCAAGATAGAGAAGCCCAGTGCGGGCCAGGACGCCAATGCCCAGCCCGTCGAGGTGGATGCCGATCGCCTGGAGGCCAAGCAGGGCGGTACCGCCGTCTACGAGGGTGACGTCAAGGTGCGCCAGGGCGTGCGCAAGTTCGACTCCGACTATGCCCAGCTCGACCAGAAGAGCCGGGATGTCATCGCCATCGGCAACATCTATTACAACGATGGCCAGATCACGGTCACCAGCGACAAGACCCTGAAATCCAACCTGGACACCAAGAACTCCGAGCTGGAAGAGGGCAAGTATCAGGTCCATGGCTCACCGGTGCGCGGCTTCGCCGAAAAGGTGACCATGACCAACAACAACCAGAACATCACTCTGGAAGGGGCCCAGTACACCACCTGCCCACCGGGCCAGGAGGCCTGGACCCTGAAGGCCGGCAGCATCGACATCGATCAGTCCGAGGTATTCGGGGAGGCCTGGAACGCCAGCCTCTGGCTCTATGACTATCCGGTCTTCTACTTCCCCTATATCAACTTCCCCATCAAGGATGAGCGCAAGACCGGTCTGCTCTACCCGGGCTATACCCAAAGCTCCAAGAACGGCATGGACATCACCCAGCCGTTCTACTGGAACATCGCCCCCAACTACGATGCCACCATCACCTCCCGCTTCATGGACAGACGGGGCCTGATGGAACAGGTCGAGTTCCGCTACATGCCGGACCCGGCCCACGTGGGGAGCCTCTACTTCGAGAACCTGGCAGACGACAAGCAGTACGACGAGACGGCCAGCCTCAATCAGCATCTCTCTGACGGTCACCGTTACCTGCTCAGTGCCCGCCACACCTCCATGTTCATGGACAACGCCATGCGGGTGTCGGTGGACTACACCAAGGTACGGGACCAGGACTACAACTACTTCAACGACTTCACCCCCAAGGTGGGGACCCAGGTCGACAACCAGTTGCAGCAATCCCTGAAGGCAGGTTACTACCAGCAGAACTGGAACCTCGATGCCGAGGTACGGACCTACCAGATCCTGCTGGCCAGCGCCCAGCAGCCCCACGAGCTGATGCCGCGCATCAACCACAACTACTACCAGCAGGGTAGCTGGTACGATCTGGCCTGGAATACCGAACTGACCAACTTCGGCTACAACAACGATCAGGCCATCGAGCAGAACAAGGGGGAAGCCTACACCGGCACCCGGGTCTACACGGCCCCCACCCTGACCATCCCCCTCGTTGACGAGGCGGGTTACTTCCTCGACAGCCAGTACAAGCTGATGTACACCCGTTACGACCAGACGGTGCCTGACCAGATGAGCAGCACCTTCACCAATCGTTTCACCCCGAGAGAGGGCGGCGACGTCACCCTGGAAGAGGGGACCATCACCCGGGTACTGCCCTCGTTCCGTCTCAAGGGCGGCATGACCTTCGAGCGGGATCAGCAGTGGTTTGGCGAGGGCGCCAACCAGACCTTGGAGCCTGAGTTCCAGTACCTCTATGTGCCCTACAAGGATCAGGACAACATCGGTGTCTATGACTCCACCACCATGCGCCAGGACTACTACAGCCTGTTCAGCGATCGCCGCTTCGCCGGTCTGGACCGCATCAGCGACTCCAACCGGCTCTCCTTGGGGGTCACCACCCGCATTTATGATCCGGCCGGGGATGAACGAATCCGGTTGGCCGTTGCCCAAGCCTTCGACTTCGTGGCGCCCAGGGTCAAGCTTTACAGCAGCGATGAGCTGAGTACCAATACCCGCTCCCCGCTGTCGTTCGAGGGTGACGCCAAGATCAACGAGCAGTGGTATGCCCATGCGGGGGCACAATATGATATGGAACAGCGCCAGATAAGCTCTGCCAACAGCGCCCTGGAGTACCGTCACGAGAAGTTGATCAGCCAGTTGAACCACCGCTTCGTACGGGATGCCAACTACGACCTGGACCACAAGGGCCAGGTGACGGATCTCAACCAGATCGGCCTGCTGCTGACCACCCCGCTGGACGATCGCTGGCACCTTTATGGCGGCTACTATCAGGAGCTCAACCAGAACGTCAAAGTGGACCGCAAGGTGGGTCTGAAATACGACTCCTGCTGCTGGAGCATCAACTTCAACCTGGAATGGGTCAACACGCCAGACAACGTGAACCTGACCCCGACGTCCGAGCGCAGCCTCGGCATTCAATTTGAAATGAAAGGATTGGGTAGCGTGGGTACCGGCTCCAAGGGCACCTCCCTGGACACCGAAGCACTGCCTTACATTCGTCCGTTTAACCTGCGAGACCAGTAACCGGTCTGGCAAACGCCTTGAGAGATGGATATGAAGAAGACGTTGATTTCCCTGCTGACCGCAGGCCTGTTCGGAGTCATGAGCCAGGGTGCCCTCGCCGCCCCCGAGCTGATGGACAAGGTGCTTGCCGTGGTCAACAAGGATGTGGTGCTGGCCAGTCAGCAGGAGGCCCTGGTGCAAAAGGTCAAGGCCTCCGCCCAGGAGAGCGGCCAGTCCCTGCCCGATGACGTCACCCTGCGCAAGCAGGCACTGGATCGCCTGATCCAGGAGAGCCTGCAACTGCAACTGGCGGAGCGCCAGGGGCTCAAGATCAGTGACACCCAGCTGGAACAGGCCATTCAGAGCATCGCCGCCGACAACAAGATGAATCTGGAGCAACTGCGCGCCCAGCTGGAGCGGGAAGGCCTGACCTACGCCCAGTACCGTGAGGAGGTGCGCCGCGAGATCCTGATGAACGAGGTGCGCCGCAGCCAGGTCCGCCGTCGCATCAACATCTCCGATCAGGAGGTCAAGCAGGTGGTCGAAGCCCTGAGCAAACAGGGCCAGCAGCAGACGTCATATCATATCGGCCATATCCAGGTCGCGCTGCCGGACAACCCGAATGCCGAGCAGCTCAACGCTGCCAAGGCCAAGATCGAGCGCATTCTGGCGTCCCTGAAAGAGGGGGCCGACTTCCGCAAGCTGGCCATTGCCGAGAGTAACGGTCCCAAGGCGCTGGAAGGGGGTGACTGGGGCTGGTTGAGCCCGCAGGAGATGCCCACCCTGATGGCGGAAGCCGTGCAAGGGGCCGGCAAGGGTGACATCGTCGGCCCGCTGCGCTCCGGCGCCGGTCTGCACATCATCAAGATCTTCGACACCAAGGGTCAGCAACAGGTCATGCAGACCGAGGTCAAGGCGCGCCACATCCTGATCAAGCCCTCCATCATCCTGAGCGAGGAGAAGGCCAAGGGCACCCTGGACGGCATCCTGCACGACATCAAGAGCGGCAAGGCCAGCTTTGCCAGCATGGCAGAGAAATACTCCGAGGATCCGGGCTCTGCGGTGCAGGGTGGTGAGCTGGGCTGGTCTGATCCCAACGTCTATGTGCCGGAATTCCGCGACATGCTGGGGCGCCTGCAACCGGGCCAGATCAGCGAACCCTTCCGCACCAGCCACGGCTGGCACATCGTGCAGCTCGAGGATCGCCGCAGCCAGGACGCCACCGGCAAGGCCCAGGAGCAACGCGCCTACCAGCTCATCTTCAACCGCCGCTTCGCCGAAGAGTCCCAGGCCTGGCTGGATGAGCTGCGCGACGAAGCCTACATCCAGATCGAACCCAATTGATGGGCGACAAGCAGATGAACAAGGCGCATCCAGGGCACGCCGAGGCACAGCTGAGCTGCCACCGGCTTGCCATCACCCCGGGTGAACCGGCTGGCATAGGCCCGGATCTGGTGCTGCAGATTGCCCAGCGGGCCTGGCCCCATCAGCTGGTGGTGATCGCCGATCCCGCCCTGTTGCGCGAACGGGCCGCCCTGCTGGGGCTGTCCGTCGAGCTTGAACCCTATGACGAAAACGCCCCCACCCGTCCGCAGCGGGCGGGGACTCTGACCGTCTGCCCCGTGCCGCTCGGCGCCCCCGTGGTGCCAGGCCAGCTGGATGAGGGCAACGGCGCCTATGTGCTGGCTACCTTGCAGCGCGCCTGCGACGGCAACCTGAACGGCGAATTTGCCGCCGTGGTGACCGGGCCGGTGCACAAGGGGATCATCAACCAGGCTGGCGTCTCGTTCAGCGGTCACACCGAGTTCTTCGCCCAGCAGTCCGACACCGCCGATGTGGTGATGCTGCTAGCCACCGAAGGGCTGAGAGTGGCCCTCGCGACCACCCATATTCCCCTTGCCTATGTGGCCAAGGCCATCACCGAGGATCGCCTTGGCAAGGTGATCCGCATCCTAGATGCGGATCTCAAGCGCAAATTCGGCATCGAGCAGCCCCGGATCTATGTCTGCGGCCTCAATCCCCATGCCGGGGAAGGGGGTCATCTGGGCCGTGAAGAGATCGATGTCATCGAACCCGCCCTGGCCGCCCTGCGCCAGGAAGGGATCGATCTGGTCGGCCCGCTGCCGGCCGATACCCTGTTCCAGGACAAATACCTCAAGGATGCGGATGCGGTACTCGCCATGTACCACGATCAGGGGCTGCCCGTGCTCAAGTACAAGGGCTTTGGCAACTCGGTCAACATCACCCTCGGACTTCCCTTCATCCGTACCTCGGTGGACCACGGCACCGCGCTGGATCTGGCAGGCAAGAACCTGGCAGACCCCGGCAGCCTCACCACCGCGATCAACCACGCCATCCAGATGGTAGAGAAAAAAAGATATGAGCAGTAAGGTGCACATGGGCCACACGGCCCGTAAGCGTTTCGGTCAGAACTTCTTGCACGACCGGTATGTGATCGACCAGATAGTGGCCGCCATCAACCCGCAACCGGGTCAGAATCTGGTGGAGATTGGCCCGGGTCTGGCCGCGCTCACCGAGCCGGTCGCTGCCCAGATGGACAAGATGACCGTGGTCGAGCTGGACCGGGATCTTGCCGCACGTCTGCGCGAACACCCCACCCTGAAAGAGAAGCTGACCGTCATCGAAGCCGATGCCATGCGCTTTGACTTCAGTACCCTGATGGGGGAAGGCAAGGGGCCGCTGCGCATCTTCGGCAACCTGCCCTACAACATCTCCACCCCCCTCATCTTCCACCTGTGCGAATTTGCCGACCGGGTGGAGGACATGCACTTCATGCTGCAAAAGGAAGTGGTGCTGCGTCTGGCCGCCGGCCCGGGCAGCAAGGCCTATGGCCGTCTGAGCGTGATGACCCAGTACTACTGTCAGGTAGTGCCGGTGCTGGAAGTGGGCCCGGGCGCCTTCAAGCCGGCGCCGAAGGTGGATTCCGCCGTGGTGCGTCTGATCCCGCACAAGAACCCGACTATCGTCGCGAAAGACATTCGTTGCCTGAACCGGGTCTGCACCGAAGGCTTCGGCCAGCGTCGCAAGACTATTCGCAACAGCTTCTCCAACTTCATCACCGACGCCCAGCTGACCGAGCTTGGCATCGATGGCAACCTGCGCCCGGAGAATCTCTCCCTCGAGCAGTTCGTCACGATCGCCAACTGGCTGGCCGACCAGCAACAGGCCTGATCCCATGACCCAAGCCCGGATAGTGGTCCGCCCCCACCCCAGCTATGTGGCGGGAACCGCAGATCCCTACCATTTTCTCTATCGCATCGAGATTGAGAACCTGGGTCCGGGCACGGTGCAACTGCTGCATCGACGCTGGCTCATTACGGATGCCAATGGCAAGATGCTGGAAGTGGAAGGTCCCGGCGTGGTCGGTGAACAACCCCTGATCGCCCCCGGCGAGACCTTTTCCTACCAGAGTGGCGTTCCCCTCGCCACACCGCTTGGCGTGATGGAAGGCAGCTACATCCTGCAGGATGAATCGGGGCAACAATTCGAAGCCCCCATCGCCCCCTTCACGCTGGCCGTCCCCAACATAATCAACTGAGGTTTCATGGCGAACTGTTTCGTCGGTGATATCCAGGGCTGCTACGACGATTTGCGCCGTCTGCTGGATCTTGCCGAGTTCGACTTCGATAACGACACGCTCTGGCTGTGCGGCGATCTCGTCGCCCGGGGGCCGGACTCCCTCAACACCCTGCGTTTCGTCAAATCACTGGGGCAGCAGGCCGTCACCGTGCTCGGCAACCACGACCTGCACCTGCTGGCGGTGGCCCACGGGGTCGCCCCGCTCAAGAAGAAAGACAAGCTGCAGGCGCTGATGGAGGCGCCGGATCGGGACGAGCTGCTGGAGTGGCTGCGTCACCGTCCCCTGCTGGCAGAACACCCCGACCTGCCCATCATGATGGTGCATGCGGGCCTCTCCCCCGCCTGGGACGCCCACACCGCCCGCAGTTGTGCCCGGGAGGTGGAGAGCCTGCTGCGCGGGGATCAGTACAGCTGGCTGCTGCACAACATGTATGGCGATCAGCCCGACAGCTGGAACGACAACCTGCTGGGCATAGAGCGTTACCGCTACATCATCAACAGCTTCACCCGGATGCGCTTTTGCTACTTCGACGGGCGCCTCGACTTCAAATGCAAGAAGGGCCCCACCGAATCGACCCCGGGCCTGCGCCCCTGGTTCGAGCAGCGCGAGCACCATGTGGATGACCCCATCCTGGTCTTCGGCCACTGGGCGGCCCTGATGGGCAACACCGGCAAATCCGATATCAAGGGACTCGACACCGGGTGCGTCTGGGGCAACAGCCTCACCCTGTGGCGCTACGAGGACGACGCCCTGATCGCCACCCCCTGCCCGGCCTATGCCAAGTAGAGCGGCTCTTTGCGGAACAAGGGAATGATCCGCCGTTGAGAGGAGAGCAATGCCCCCTCCTGCGAAATGGAGCTGAAAACAGAACGGGCCCGGCAATGCCGGGCCCGTTTTTTCATGATGAGCGGATCAGAGCCTGCGCCCCAGCCGTTTCTCGACCTGGCGCCGCTCCCATTCCGGGCCAAACAGCTTGAAGGGCTGGAACAGGTTGATGGCGTGGGAAGCCAATCCCAACCCCCAGCCCAGCATGGGCCACCAGGCCCAGATATAATCCGGGTTGCTCAGGTAGTTGATGACAAACAGCCCCCCTATCACCAGCACATAGCTCATGAGGTGGCCGTAGAAGCCCCTGAGCCCCTCCACGAACTTCATCGCCTCCCGCTCATCCCGCGCCACCTGCACGCGTCCCCGATCTTCGCCCTCATTCCCTTTCATCTCGCTCTCCTGCAGTTGGGTCACATCGAGCTCGAAGACGGCGGCCAGGGCCTTGAGGGATTCCAGTCCAGGTTGCTGGCCCTGCTCTATTCGCTGAATGGTGCGAACGCTCAGGCCAGTGAGGGTCGCCAGCTGTTCCTGGGACCATCCCCGTTGCAATCTCAACTTCCTGACGATCATCTTGCGCTCCTTGTGGTGATTGACAGGGCCAGCATAGGGGAAGGGGATGAGAGGCGACACGACAGATGGCCGACACTCACCTGACTTCCTTTAAAAATCATAAACTTACCACCACGCAATCGTGGCTTTTGCGCCCCGAGCAGCCAGGCTTGGCGTGCCGCTGGCGGCCAGGCGTCACGGGGGGTTACAACCCCTGCATCAGCTCGGCACCAATCTCGAAGGAGCGCAGGCGCGCCTGATGATCGACGATGGGGCCGTTGAACATCAGCTCGTCCGCTCCGGTCTCTGCCAGCAGAGCCTTGAGGCCGTGGCGTACCCGATCCGGCTCCCCCACCAGGGAGCGAGCCAGAGTCTGCTCCATCGCCATCAATTCGCGGGGAGACCACTCATCCCCCAGCGTCTGCACCGGCAGTGGCAGCTTGCCGGCATCCCCCCGGTAGAGACGCAGGAACTGCTGCTGCAGGGTGGTGAACAGGAAGCGGGCCTCACGGTCGGTGTCGGCGGCGATCAGATTGACGCACACCACCGCATGGGGTTTTGGCCAGCGGGCAGAGGGACGGTATTGGGTACGGTAGATCTCCAGCGCCTGCAGCAACATGGCGGGAGCGAAGTGGGAAGCAAAGCCGAACGGCAACCCCATGGCCGCAGCCAGTTGGGCACTGTAGAGGCTGGAGCCCAGCAGCCAGATGGGCACATGGAGTCCCTGACCCGGCACCGCCTGCACGGCACCGACCTCGTCGCCAAAATAACTCATCAGTTCGCGCACATCCGCCGGGAAGTCATCCACCTCGCCGCTGCGCTGGCGGCGAAGCGCCTGCATGGTGCGCTGATCGCTGCCAGGGGCGCGGCCCAGGCCGAGATCGATGCGATCCGGATAGAGGGAACTCAGCGTACCGAACTGCTCCGCAATGACCAGGGGGGAGTGGTTCGGCAACATGATGCCGCCAGCCCCGAGCCGCAACGTCGTGGTGCCCCCGGCCAGGTGGCCAATCAGCACCGCTGTGGCGGCGCTGGCAATGCCCGGCATGTTGTGGTGCTCCGCCAGCCAGTAGCGGTGGTAACCCCAGCGCTCCGCATGGCGAGCCAGATCCAGCGAGTGGCGAAACGACTCGGCCGGCAGACCACCTTCGGGAACGGGCACCAGATCCAGCACGGAATAGGGGACGACAGACATGGGACACTCCATTGGTTCACAGGGCGTTTATCAGGGGAGCAATGTAGCACGAGATATCTGAACGAATCATCTCACCACAGAGCAAGGGGGCAGCCCGGAGGCCGACTGTTGATTTCGGGCCGAAGAGCGCAAGATCGAGTCCTAGGCTTTTTGTCATCCAGCAAGCACACTGTTAGGTGACCAATACGGCGATCGCCAGGGGACAAGGATCCGTCCATGACAAACGCAAGTCTCAGTCGCAGACCCTTTTACGTACACATTGCCACCCTTTTCATCCTGCTCTTCTCCTTGCTGGGGGGCGCCCTCATCGTGCTGCAGTTCCAGCAGGGCATGCAGCAGGGGCTGGAGCACGAACGTCAGAGCTTCCAGCAATACCGGGAGCAGCTTGCCCTCGCCATCAAGCTGAACCAGCGACCGGCCCGCATGTCCCTGAATCTGCTGCGCAGCGGCCAGCTGTCCGCCATGACAGGGCTGGAGACGCGGCTAGCCTTCCTGCCCCAGCTGGCGGAAGTGCTGGCCAACAGCACCAGTTACGGTGCCATCTATGCCGGTTACGAGGACGGCGATTTCTTTCTGGTACGCAAGCTGACCGAACGGGCGAGAGGGGCGCTGGAGGCGCCTCCGCCCGAGAGCCGCCTGCTGGTCCAGAGCCTGCATCAGGGACAGGGAGAGTTCCTCTATTTCGACCAGCGGCTGCGGCTGCTGGAGCGGCGCCCCATGCCGGATTACCGTTTCGATCCGCGAGATCGGGGCTGGTACAAGGAGGCGCGCTGGAGCACGGGCATCATAGTGACCCACCCTTACCTCTTCTTCACTACCCGGGAGCCAGGCATGACACTGGCGGTGGAGAGCGATGATCGCCGGGCGGTGATCGGGCTCGATGCGGGCGTGGAGGGACTCTCTTCCCTCATCGGCGAGTTGCCCCTGCCCGGTCACAGCCAGCTGGTGCTGTTTGACGAGGTCGGGACCCTGCTGGCCACGGATCCCGAGCGCCTTCCAAGCTTCGAGCAACTGAGCCGCCTGCCCATGCTGTCGGCCCTCAATCACCCCATTCTCACCAGGCTGCAACAGGAGATGGCCGCGCGGCCAGCCCTGCTGCATCACCCCGCCGAGCTGACCCTGGCAACGGTTCAGGGTCAGGAGTGGCTGGTCAACCTCTCCTCCCTCGGGGAAGAGTCTCCGTTTTATCTCGCCCTCCTGGTGCC
This sequence comes from Aeromonas sp. s6, assembly GCF_040907815.1. Taxonomy (NCBI): domain Bacteria; kingdom Pseudomonadati; phylum Pseudomonadota; class Gammaproteobacteria; order Aeromonadales; family Aeromonadaceae; genus Aeromonas; species Aeromonas sp. s6. Next base: position 72,007 of record NZ_JBFOCN010000027.1, on the reverse strand, counting down.
CACCGAGGTGCTCACCGCCCCGGCGCGCCAGGATGCACTGCACAATCTCGCCTGGGCCCTTGCCGGTCTGCTGCTCCTGCTGCCCGTCATCTGGCTGGCAGCCCGGCGCACTGCCGCCCCCTTGCTGGTATTGACCGGGGAGGCTGAGCGGATCCAGCACTTCGACTTTGGCGAAAGCCCGGGGCCGGATTCGGCGATCCGCGAAATTGACGACCTCGCCCGCGCCATGTCCAGCATGCGCCTGACCCTCGGCAATTTCATGAACATGGGCCGGGCGCTGGCGGCAGAGCATCGCTTCGATTCATTGCTCAGCCGTATCCTGCACGAGACGGTGGCGGCTGCCCAGGCCGAGGGCGGCTGCCTCTTCCTGGCCCAGGAGAGCGAGATGCAGGCCGTTCACGCCATCTGGCAGGGGCAGCCGCTGGCGTGCGAACAGGTACAGTGGCAGGCGGCGCTGCTCGGCGGTCTCTACCACACGGAGCGCCTCTGCCTGCCCCTCGACGAGGCACAGTGGGCCCGCTACCTCACCGACTGGGGCCCCTTCCCTGGTGCCTGCCAACTGCTGGTCGAGCCCCTTCACAACCACCGTCAGGAGCTGATCGGCTGCCTGCTGCTGATCCTGCCAGACTGCTCGGCCCGCGAACTGGCCTCGCGCATCAGCCTCATCGAGGCGCTGGCGGGCACTTCCTCCTCCGCCATCGAAAACCAGCGCCTGCTGGAGGAGCAGAAGCAACTGCTGGAAGCCTTCATCGAGCTCATCGCCGGTGCCATCGATGCCAAGAGCCCCTACACCGGCGGCCACTGCCAGCGGGTGCCGGAACTGGCCAGGATGCTGACCCAGGCTGCCTGCTCACAGCAGACGGGGCCCTTTGCCGATTTCCGGCTCAACGAAGAGGAGTGGGAGGCCATCCATATTGCGAGCTGGCTGCACGACTGCGGCAAGGTCACCACCCCGGAGTTCGTGGTGGACAAGGCGACCAAGCTCGAGACCATCTACGACAGGATCCACGAGATCCGCACCCGCTTCGAGGTGCTCAAGCGGGATGCCCACATCGAGGCACTCTGCGCCCTGCTGCCCCCATCCGGGCAGCAGGCCGCCCTCGAGGCCCTGCTCCCCCTCTGGCACACCCTGGATCAGGAGTTTGCCTTCGTGGCCGAGTGCAATCTGGGGGGCGAGTGGATGGCGCCGGAGAAGCTAGCCAGGCTGGATGCCATTGCCAGCCGCACCTGGTTGCGCACTCTGGACGATCGGCTCGGTATCAGTCAGGAGGAACGCAAGCGCCACCAGGAGGCCCCCTCTCCCCTCCCCTGCCGAGAGTCGCTGCTCGCCGACAAGGCGGTCCATCTCATCCCTCGCCCCGAGCACGACAATCTCGCCCGACACAACCCATGGGGCTTCAAGGTGCGGGTGCCCACCCACCTCTACAACCGGGGGGAACGCTACAACCTCGCCATCGGCCGTGGCACCCTCACCGAAGAGGAGCGCTACAAGATCAACGATCACATCATCCAGACCATACGCATGCTGGAGAAGCTCCCCTTCCCCCGCCATTTGCGCAAGGTGCCGGAGATTGCGGGGGGCCATCACGAGCGGATGGACGGCACGGGCTATCCGCGCCAGTTGCAAGGGGGGCAGATGAGCATTCCCGCCCGCATCATGGCCATTGCAGACATCTTCGAGGCGCTGACGGCGAGCGATCGCCCCTACAAGTCTGGCAAAACGGTCTCCCAGTCCCTGGCCATCATGGTGAAGATGGTGCAGGAACAGCACATAGACCCGGCCCTGTTTGCCCTCTTCATCGAGAGCGGCATCTGGCGGGACTACGCCAGACGCTTCCTCGCCCCCGAGCAGCTGGACGAGGTCGAATGCCAGGCCCTGCTGGCAGGATCACACTGACCTTCCGCCGACACTCGCCCATAAAAAAACGGTCAACCCGGGTTGACCGTTTTTCGTTCCACTTCGTCCCTTAGAACAGCAGGTGCGCCACACCGGCAATCACCGGCAGGGTGACCAGGGTGCGCAGCAGGAAGATGACGAACAGCTCCCACAACTTGACCGGGATCTTGCTGCCCAGCAACAGAGCGCCCACTTCCGACATGTAGATGAGCTGGGTGACCGACATGGCGGCGATCACGAAGCGGGTGATGTCGCTCTCGATAGTGGAGGCCAGCACCGCCGGGATGAACATGTCAGCGAAGCCCACCATGATGGTCTTGGAAGCGGCTTCCGCCTCCGGTAGTTGCAGCAGCTCGAGCAAAGGCACGAAGGGCGCCCCCAGCCAGTTGAACACCGGGGTGTGCTCCGCCAGCATCAGGGCACAGGTCCCGACGGCCATCACCACCGGCAGCACGCCAAATACCATGTCCAGGGCGTTTTTCACCCCTTCACGCGCCACGGCGCCGAGATCCGTCATGCTGTCGGCCTTGGTCAGGGCACGATGGTAGCCGTAGCTCAGCACGCTGTGCTGATGGGGGATGGCCTCCTGCTTGCGGCACAGGGGAGTACCGTCGCTGTAGACATCCTTCTTCCAGGAGAGCGGCGGCAGGCGCGGTACCACGATGGCGGCCACCACACCGGCCAGGCAGACGGTCAGGTAGAAGGGGACGAACATATGCTCCAGCTTCACCTGGGAGATCACCACCAGACAGAAGGTGATGGAGACGGCGGAGAAGGTGGTACCGATGACGGCCGCTTCCCGCTGGGTGTAGAACTTGCCTTCATACTGCTTGCTGGTCAGCAGGATCCCGACGCTGCCATCACCGAGCCAGGAGGCGAAGCAGTCCACCGCAGAACGACCCGGCAGACGGAACACCGGACGCATGATCCGGGTCATCATGGTACCGACAAACTCCAGCAGACCAAAATCCAGCAGCAAGGGCAGCAGCAGGCCCGCAAAGATGAAGACGGAGAACAGTACCGGCAGCAGATCATGCAGCACCAGGCCACCGGTCGCCCCTGAGCGCAGCACCTCGGGACCGGCTTCAAAGAAGGTCAACAGCACGAAGACCCCGCCCAGCACCCGCACGCACGCCCAGAAGGGGGAGACGTTGAACAGGCTGTTGAGGAAGGGGCGTTTTACCAGGATCGCCGGTTTGAACAGCCAGGCGATCAGGGTCATCAGCATGGTGGTGGTGATGATGGCGCTGACCATGGCCACCAGATGATCGGCAAACACCGTTTGAACCAGCTTCGCCAACACGGCGACGGGAATGGTGACATTGCCGTCATAGATGACCGGGGTCATGAACAGCAGGATCCCGATCAGTGACGGGATCAAAAACATCAGCACGTTGCGGCGAGTACGGATTGCCGGTGCTTCCAGGGTCTTTTCCAACATATAAACAGCCTTAAATGTGACTTTTCCTTCAGCCGGGCCGCCTGCATACTCATGCCCTCGCCCGGAAAACGGGCGCAAGAATAACCCAAAAAACTGCACAAACAAGCCGTTAATTGATCATTTCAAGCATAAATATTTTATCAGGCGAACCATCCATAAGAACAAACCAAAACAGTCATGCATATCGATTCAATTTGAATGGTTAGCATAATGTTTCATACAGGTTACATTCAGGTGCGCAGTATAATCCGCAGCCACTGTCAGGCAATAAGAGACATAAAAAATATATCTATAGGGTGATCCCGTCGATCCTCCCATAAAAAAACCGGAGCCTGTCTGGCTCCGGTCTTGTCACGAACATGATGCTCAATCGCGAACGTAAATGACTTCGACGCCGTCGTCGTCCTCATCGTCCCAGTCGTCATCGTCCAAGCCATCATCGAAGGCCTTGGACGCCGCCAGGGCATCGGCTTCCGCCTTGGCAAGCTGGTTCTTGTGATAGTCATCCCACTTGAACTCCACCTTCTCGATGGCGTCTCTGGCATCTTCCGCCAGCTGACGAGGCATGGTATCCAGCAGATCCAGGATGTCGTAGCACACCTTCTTGGTGCCTTCCTTGCTGATGGCGGTGATGGCGTAGACCGGACCTTCGTGGTTGAGGGCTGCCTTGACTCTGTCCATCACTTCCTGAGCCTCTTCTTCCAGGATCAGGTCCATCTTGTTGAACACCAGCCAGCGCGGCTTGCCCGCAAGCTCGGGGCTGTATTTTTCCAGCTCCCGGACGATGGTCACGGCGTTCTCGGCAGGATCGGAGCCATCCACCGGGCAGATGTCCACCAGGTGGATCAGGACGCGGCAACGCTCCAGGTGCTTGAGGAAGCGGATACCGAGGCCTGCTCCCTCGGCAGCCCCTTCGATGAGGCCGGGAATGTCGGCAATGACGAAGGAGCGGGAGTTTTCACCTCGTACCACACCCAGGTTCGGTACCAGGGTGGTGAAGGGGTAGTCTGCCACTTTCGGACGGGCCGCAGAAACGGCGCGAATGAAGGTGGACTTGCCAGCGTTCGGCAGACCCAGCATGCCGACATCCGCCAGCAGCAGCAGCTCCAGCCTCAGGGTACGCACTTCACCCGGGGTGCCGTTGCTCTTCTGGCGCGGCGCCCGGTTGACCGAGCTCTTGAAGCGGGTGTTGCCAAGGCCGTGGAAACCGCCCTTGGCAACCAGCAGCTTCTGATCGTGACTGGTCAAATCCCCCAGCAGTTCGCCGGTGTCTTCATCGGTGGCGCGGGTGCCGACCGGTACTCGCAGGATCTTGTCCTTGCCGCGACGACCGGTACAGTTGGCACTCTGGCCGTTCTCGCCACGCTCGGCGGCGTGGAAGCGCTCGAAACGGTAGTCGATCAGGGTGTTCAGGTTTTCATCGGCCACCAGATACACGTCGCCACCATCACCGCCGTCACCGCCGTCCGGGCCGCCGTTCGGGATGTACTTCTCGCGGCGGAAGCTCACACAACCGTTACCACCGTCACCGGCATCGACTCGAATCTGGACTTCATCAACAAACTTCATAGGTAACCGTCACCTTAATTCGAAAAACCGATACGCAATTATAGTGATACGGGCCCCTTCGGGCGAGGCGCATCTGGCCGATGAGGGCTGTCAGCGCCGGCTCATCCGCGTGCCGTTTTTTCGTCAAACTCATCAGAAAAACAAAAGCCCCGCCAGGTTGGCGGGGCTTCGGATCCTTGCGGTCCGTAATTACTCAGCAACGATGCTGACGTACTTACGATTCTGCGGACCTTTAACTTCGAACTGCACTTTACCGTTCGCGGTAGCGAACAGAGTGTGGTCCTTGCCCAGACCAACGTTCTCACCAGCGTGGAACTTGGTGCCGCGCTGACGAACGATGATGCTGCCAGCCAGAACTGTTTCGCCGCCGAAACGCTTCACGCCCAGGCGTTTAGCTTCAGAATCGCGACCGTTGCGGGATGAACCGCCAGCTTTTTTGTGTGCCATCTATCGGACTCCTCTAATTAAGCGCTGATGCCAGTGATTTTGACTTCAGTGAACCACTGACGGTGGCCCGCTTGCTTACGGTGGTGCTTACGACGACGGAACTTGACGATAGTCACTTTCTCGCCACGGCCGTGAGCCACAACTTCAGCCACAACCTTGCCACCTTCAACGAAAGGAGCACCTACTTTGAAAGTGTCGCCTGCAGCAACCATCAGCACTTCGTTGAAGTCGATGGTAGCGCCAGTCTCAACGTTCAGCTTTTCCAGACGAACGATTTGACCTTCGGCCACACGGTGTTGTTTTCCGCCGCTTTGGAATACCGCGTACATTTGATTAACTCCGTAAAGGCGTGTCTTTTGCTCAAGGCCAGACACGCACAAAAACCTATAACAATGGGCGGGCATTCTACGCAGAACGATTTGCCGAGGCAAGGCCAATTTAGCAAAAAGTTTATTTTGTGCGCATATCTGCCCCCGTGAATAAACGCCTAACTGTAACCCATTGTGAAATCGTGTAGAATCCCCGCCATTGCTAAAAACGCAGTAAATGCTGCCGTCACGTTACGAGACTTATGGACCAACAGACTATCCGTGCGCTCTGTGCCGCCGACATGACGGCGGTCAATGAACTGATCCTGGCGAGACTCCAGTCCGATGTCAGCCTGATCAACCAGCTGGGTTTCTATATTGTCAGTGCGGGCGGAAAACGGATGCGCCCCATGCTGACCGTGATGGCCGCACGCGCACTGGGCTATGAGGGTGAAGATCACCTGAAACTGGCCGCCATCATCGAATTCATTCACACCTCCACCCTGCTGCACGACGACGTGGTCGACGAATCCGACCTGCGCCGCGGCCGGGAAACCGCCAACGCCCTGTTTGGCAACGCCGCCAGCGTTCTGGTGGGTGACTACCTCTACAGCCGCTCCTTCCAGATGATGAGCGAACTCTCCAACCTGAAGGTGATGGAGATCCTCTCCGATGCCACCAATACCATCGCCGAAGGAGAAGTGCTGCAGCTGATGAACTGCAACGATCCGGATACCACGGAAGAGAGCTACATGACGGTCATCTACTGCAAGACCGCCAAGCTGTTTGAAGCCGCGACCCGACTCGCCGCCGTGCTGACCCATCAGCCCGAGCCCGTCGAGCAGGCCATGACCGACTACGGCAAGTACCTGGGTACCGCGTTCCAGATCATCGACGACGTGATGGACTACTGCTCCCAGAGCGAGGAGATGGGCAAGAACGTGGGTGACGATCTGGCCGAAGGCAAGCCGACCCTGCCGCTGTTGCGCGCCATGGAAGTGGGTACCCCGGAAGAGCGTCAACTGGTGCGCGATGCCATCGAGCACCGCAACGGTATGGATCACCTGGAGCGTATTCTGGGCATCCTGGATCGCACCGGGGCTCTCGAATACTCCCGCCAGCGGGCTCGGGAAGAGGCTGACAAGGCCATCGCCGCCCTCGCCATCCTGCCGGACTCCCGGCACAAGCAAGCGCTGGAGACCCTGGCCCACATGGCGGTGCAGCGCAGCGCCTGATGCCAGCCGGCGGACAATAAAAAAGAGGCCAGAGGGCCTCTTTTTTATTGTCCGAATTCGCCGTGCCACTGTCGTATCAACACAGGCTCTAACGGGCCGACGCCCACAAGATGACACCACCTGCCACCACCAGACAGCCGCCGATGCGGCGCAGCTGTTCCGGCGGCAACTCCCCGAGCAGGCGCAGCATCTGCTGCCATGCCCTGGGAGCGAGCAAGGGCCCCAATCCTTCGAAGAGCAGCAGCAACCCCAGCCCCATCAACATGGATGTCAGCATCACCTCTCCCTATCCCTGTTCCCCTGCCGGTCTGTGGCCGGCAAACAAAAGGGCCTGAATCATCAGGCCCTTGGGTCATATCAACACATGTTTACTGCTTGTTGCCGTGCGGCGACTTGAGGTAGCGGAAGAACTCGCTGTCCGGTTTCAGGACCATGAGGTCGTTGCCACCGGCGAAGCTCTTGCGATAGGCCTCCATGCTGCGCACGAAACTGAAGAACTCCGGGTCCTTCTTGTAGCTGTCGGCATAGATCCTGGCGGCTTCGGCATCCCCTTCACCACGCAGTTGACGGGCATTACTCTCGGCGTCGGCGATCATCACGGTCACCTTGCGGTCGATGTCGGCACGCAGGATCTCGGCCTGCTCGCGGCCCTGTGAACGGTGTTCACGGGCAACCGCGGTCCGCTCGGCACGCATCCGCTGATAGATGGAGCTGGAAACTTCCACCGGCAGGTTGATCTGCTTGATGCGCACATCCACCACCTTGATGCCGAGCTCGGAGGAGCGCGCCATCTTCATCAGGGCATCTTCCATCACGGTACTGCGCTCGCCGGAGACGATGTCCTTGATGGTGCGGTTACCGATCTCGGAACGCAGGCCGTTGTTGATCTTGCGCTTGAGCAGGTCTTCAGCCTGGATCTTGTTGCCACCACCGGTCGCCAGGTAGTACTTGGAGAAGTCCTCGATCTTCCACTTCACGTAGGAGTCGATGATGAGGTCCTTCTTCTCGGACGTAACGAAGCGATCCGCCTGGCCTTCCAGAGTCTGGATGCGGGCATCCATCTTGCGTACCTGGTCGATGAGCGGCACCTTGAAGTGCAGACCCGGCTCGTACAGGCGCGGTTCACCAGAGTCGACCCGTTTCACCTTGCCAAACTGCACCACGATCCCCTTCTGTCCTTCATCGACGATGAAGATGGAAGAGAAGCAGACCATGGCGGCCACAGCGATGACACCAATAGCTAGCTTTTTCATCTATCAGTTTCTCCCTGTGCTGAAACGATCACCGCCACGCAGCGGGGTCGGAGTGGAGTTGGCCCCTTCGTTGGACGGCTGGGCCGCCTCGACTGCCGGGGTGCCCGCAGGACGTGCCGGTTGCACGGCATTCGCCTTGCCAGAGAGCTTGTCGAGCGGCAGGTAGATCATGCTGTTGTTGCCGGCCGGCATGTCGACCACCACCTTGTTGGCCTGCTGATAGAGCTCTTCCATGGTTTCCAGGTAGATACGATCACGGGTCAGCTCGGGCGCGGCCTGATACTGGGGCAGCAGCTCGTTGAAGCGGGCGACTTCACCCTTGGCCTTCAACACGATCTGGGACTTGTAGGCTTCGGCCTCCTGCTCCAGACGTTTGACCTGGCCACGAGCCTTGGGCTCCACTTCACGGGCATAGGCTTCCGCTTCACGGATGAAACGCTGCTCATCTTCCTGGGCGGAGATGGCGTCATCAAACGCATCCTTCACCTCTTCCGGCGGACGCGCCGGCAGGAAGTTGACGTCCACGATCTGCAGACCCATCTGATAAGGCTCGATGATGCTGTCGATCACCTGCCAGGTTTCCTGACGCACCTTCTCACGACCCGTGGTCAGCACATCGTCCATCCGGGTGTGACCCACCACGTAGCGCAGGGCGCTGTCTGTGGCCTGGCTCAGGCTCTCGTCTGCATTGGTCACGCTGAACAGGTACTGCTCGGGATCGACCACGCGATACTGCACGTCCATCTCGACCCGCACCACGTTCTCATCCTGGGTCAGCATGAAACCGGACGCCGGCAGGGAACGGACAGACTCCACGTCCACCGGGATCACCCGGTCGATGAAGGTCGGTTTCCAGCGCAGGCCGGGATCCACGTTGTGGGAGTATTCGCCAAAGCGCAGCACCACGCCCCGCTCGGCTTCGCGAATGGTGTAGAAGCCGCTGACGACCCATACCACCACGGCCACCACCAGCGCGATGGAGAGGCCGAACTTGCCGACGTCACCACCACCGGATTTGCCACCACCGAGCAGACCGCCAAAACGACGGCTCACCTTGCGAAGCATCTCGTCCAGATCAGGGGGGCCCTGATTCTTGCCGTTGTTCCCCCAGGGGTCACGGTCTTTGCCATTGTTACCAGGCTCATTCCAAGCCATCAGCGTCTCCATTAATACATGCGGATGGATATCATCTCTATCGGGCCACAGAGGGGCGATGAAATCAGCAAACCAGTTATGTTCATCGACCCATCAATGCCTGATAAAGCGTTGTAAACTCTCACCTTCTTGTTTCATGAGGCGGTTCCAGTCAGCCAGTTGCAGGCGAACTTCCAGCACAAAGTCCCCCTCCTCGCTGAAACCTTCCTGCTCGATACCTTTCAGCCGATAGAGCGCACTGCGCAGTCTGGCGGCGGAAGGGGGCAGTTGCAGGGTGTGATGCACCATGGAGCCGGCCAGCAGTTCGGTCAGTGCCTGGAACAGGTATTCACTGCCCTCGCCAGTCTGGGCCGACAACCAGACTCGCACCGGTCGTCCAGCCTCATCCCGTTCAAGACCAGCCGGACGATCCCCCAGCTTGTCGATCTTGTTGCAGATCATCAGTTGGGGACGGTCATCCGCCTCGATCTCGGCCAGCACACGCTGGACCGACTCGATATTCTCCTGCATCTGTTCATCGGCGCAGTCCACCACGTGCAGCAGCAGGTCCGCTTCGCGAGTCTCCTGCAGGGTCGCCTTGAAGGCCGCGACCAGATCATGGGGCAAGTGCCGAATAAATCCAACTGTATCCGCCAGGATCACATCACCCACATCCTGGATCACCAATTTGCGCAGGGTGGGGTCCAGGGTTGCGAACAATTGGTCGGCAGCATACACGCTGGCATCTGTAAGTTGGTTGAACAAAGTGGATTTTCCGGCGTTGGTATACCCCACCAGAGAAACGGTCGGCACTTCGTTGCGGTTGCGGGCACGGCGCCCCTGCTCCCGCTGCTTCGCCACCTTGTCGAGGCGGCGCAAAATGGCCTTGATGCGCTCACGCAGCAGGCGTCGGTCGGTTTCAAGCTGGGTTTCACCCGGGCCGCGCAGACCGATCCCCCCCTTTTGTCGCTCAAGGTGGGTCCAGCCTCGCACCAGACGAGTGGAAAGATGGCGCAACTGGGCCAGTTCGACCTGCAACTTGCCTTCGTGAGTGCGGGCGCGCTGGGCGAAGATATCGAGGATAAGGCCAGTCCTGTCCACGACCCGGCACTGGAACAGACGCTCCAGGTTGCGCTCCTGGGCGGGGGTCAGGGCATGGTTGAAGATGACCACGTCGGCGTCCAGCATCTGGACCTGGGACGCGATCTCTTCCGCCTTGCCGCTACCGACAAAAAATTTGGCGCTGGGTGCGCTGCGACTGGTGGTGATCACCCCCAGTGCATTGACCCCGGCCGAGCTCACCAGCATCTTGAGCTCGTCCAGATCCTCCCGCTCGCCCTCATCGCTGAAGTTGACATGTACCAGAACGGCCTGTTCACCAGCTTCGTAACGGTCAAACAAGCGCTTGCTCCTTGACAGGTATCATGATGGATCTGAGTTGGCGAGTGAACTCGCCGCAGGATATCACGCCTCGGCTTCACCCTGCTCTTCACCGGCGGCGCCCGGGGCGTGCTGGTGATGGTTGACGGCACGGGCCGGCACCACGGTGGAAATGGCGTGCTTGTAGACCATCTGGCTCACGGTGTTCTTCAGCAGAATGACAAACTGGTCAAACGATTCGATCTGACCCTGCAGTTTGATGCCGTTCACCAAATAGATAGAAACAGGAATACGCTCACGGCGCAGCGCATTCAAAAACGGGTCTTGGAGAGATTGCCCCTTAGCCATCTTTCTTTTCCTTATAGTTTGTTGTTTTTAAACACCGGATATTCAATATAACAACCTGATTATACAGGAGTGTCAAGCCGGACCAGCTTGGGCGACGACCCTGGCCAGATTGCCAGACTCACCAGATTCCAACCAGGTCACATCAGGCCAACCGCGCAACCAGGTCATCTGACGCTTGGCCAACTGGCGGGTGGCAACAATGCCGCGATAACGCATCTCATCATACTCCACTTCCCCCGCCAGGTAGTCCCACATTTGGCGGTATCCCACGCAGCGAATGGAGGGAAGATCCGGGGTGAGATCCCCCCGCTCGTAAAGCTCCCTGACCTCCTGCTCGAAGCCGCTGCCCAGCATCTTGTCAAACCGCTGTTCGATGCGCTGGTGCAGCACGGCCCGATCCCTCGGCGCGATGGCAAACTGCAGCGCCCGGTAGGGCAGCCCCTCTCCCTGTACCTGGGTCAGCTCGGTGAGGGTCTTGCCGCTGATGCGGTAAACCTCGAGCGCCCGGCACAGGCGCTGGGGATCGTTGGGGTGGATGCGGGCACCGGCCACCGGGTCGATGCGCACCAGTTCGTCGTGCAGCGCCTGCCAGCCGAGGCGGGCAGCCTCTTCCTCGATGCCGGCCCGCACGGCAGGATCGGCGGAAGGCAGTGGAGAAAGCCCCTCCAGCAGCGCCTTGAAATAGAGCATGGTGCCGCCCACCAGCAGCGGAATGCGGCCACGGTCGGCGATCTCTTTCATCTCCCGCAGGGCATCCTTGCAAAAATCCGCCGCCGAATAGCTCATGGCGGGATCCAGGATGTCGATGAGCCGGTGCGGGGCCTGCGCCAGCTCGGCTGGCGTCGGCTTGGCGGTGCCTATGTCCATGCCACGATAGATGAGCGCGGAGTCCACGCTGATGATGTCGCAGGGCAGGGCCTGGCACAGTTCAATGGCGAGATCCGTCTTGCCGGAGGCCGTCGGCCCCATCAGAAAAATTGCAGTCGGCAAGTCAGCCACGTTAAACACTCCCTTCGGCCGCCCCTTCACGGGCGAGCCGGCATAAAACTGGTCATATGGATGCAACAGACGACGAGACGCCGTCAGTTGCCATCGGCAAACTCGGCCAGCACGTTCGCCAGCGGCAACGGGCGCACCATGCGAACGTCTGCCAGTTGGTCACTGAAATCGGCAACAAGTTCCGTCAACAACCGGGTGGCAGTGGCAAAATCGTATATTTTTTCGGCACTTATGCCTTGTTCCACCAACCACTGGCATAGTATCCCAGCCTGCGCGTCGGCATCACTGTCAGATCCGCTCTCGACCAATTGCAACAATTCGGGTAAGAGGCGGGCCAGATCGGTCTGGCGCAGCAGGGCGGGCACCCGAGTCAGGATCATGGTGTCGCGTCCCCCGCTTTTCAACTCCAGCCCCATGCGTTTGAGCAGACGTTCCCGCTCCTCCACCAGGGCGACCAGGTTTTTCGGCAGCTTGAAGGAGACCGGCAGCAACAGAGGCTGGGCCGCCAGCCCCTGGCCCCAGGCATCCAGCAGCCAGTGGCGCAACAACAGACGCTCGGCGCGCACCAGGGAGAGCAGCGCCAGTTGCCCCTGACGCTCCATCAGCAGATAGGCCTGCTCGACCAGGCTCAGGGCGCGCCACTCCCCCGTTCGGGCTGGCGTCTCGACGGCACCGCTCTCGGCTCCGGGCCGGGATGCCGGCGTCGCCACCTCGGGCAGGGTGGTGAGCAAGGCGCCCATGCCTCGCATGGCGGCCCGGCTCGGGGGTTCGGGGGGCTGGTAGTGTCCTCCCCTGCCACCACCGCCTTCCCGCACTCCGTCGCCATCTCGCGCAGGGGCAGGAGCCCGATAGCCGTGTTCGGCACCGTACCACTCGGTGCGCGGCGCCTGACCCGGATAGGTGATCTCCGGGCTGCCCGGCAGCTCGACCTGGGTCTCGGCCAGGGGTGCATCGGTGGCGCTCCCTGCCCCGTCCTGGCGCAGGGCGGTAAACAGCGCCTGGAAGATGAAATCGTGGATGAGACGCGCCTGATGGAAACGCACTTCGTGCTTGGCAGGATGGACGTTGACGTCCACCTGGCGGGGATCCAGCTCGATATAGAGCACATAGGCCGCGAAGCGATCGGCGGGCAGCAGCTCGTCATAGGCCTGGCGGATGGCGTGATTGATGAGCTTGTCCCGCATCATGCGGCCATTGACATAGGTGTATTGCAGGTCGTTCTGCGGCCTGGCTCCTGCCGGGGTGGCCAGCCAGCCCCACAACCGCACGTCGCTGTGTTCGCTCGATACCGCCAGGGCATGGTGCATGAAGGGGGAACCGCAGACGGCGGCGAGGCGGCGCTCCTGCTCCGCCACCGTGTTGGCCGCCTTGTACTGGCGCACCACCTTGCCGTTGTGGCGCAGGATCAGGGTAGCGTCGAAGCGGGAGAGCGCGATGCGGCGCACCAGTTCGTCGATGTGGGCAAATTCGGTCTTTTCGCTGCGCATGAACTTGCGCCGCGCCGGGGTGTTGAAGAAGAGATCCACCACCTCCACCGTGGTGCCCACCGGGTGGGCTGCCGGCTTGACGGTGACGCTCATCTCACGCCCTTCCGCCTGGGCCTGCCAGGCCTCGCTCTGCTCTGCCGTACGGGAGGTGAAGGTGAGGCGGGAGACGGAGCTGATGGAGGCGAGCGCCTCCCCGCGAAAGCCCAGGCTGTTGATCCCTTCCAGATCGTCCAGGGTCGCCACCTTGGAGGTGGCGTGGCGCGACAGCGCCAGCACCAGCTCATCCCTGGCGACACCGCAGCCGTTGTCACGAATGCGGATAAGCTTGGCGCCTCCCTTGTCGATGTCGATCTCGACCCGGTCAGCCCCCGCATCCAGGCTGTTTTCCACCAGTTCCTTCACCACGGAGGAGGGCCGCTCCACGACCTCACCGGCAGCAATCTGGTTGGCCAGAATCGGCGGCAATATACGGATTGGCATCGCTTGCTCCTGCAGATGAAAAGGGGAAGAGGTGGACCTGGCGCCATCAACGCTCACCGCCCCTCCCTGCCATCGGCAGAGAAGGGCAGCGTTCTTCAGCCCGCGCTATTTTCGCGGAATATAGAGCACCTGCCCTATCTGGATGTCCCGTGACTTGAGCTTGTTGATCTCCACCAGTCGCGCCTGACTCACCCCATGTTTCTCGGCGAGACGGGAGAGACTCTGGCCGCGGGTGACCACGTGGCGGATCATGTTGGACTTGTCGTTGCTCTGCACGCTGGCTACCGGCGCACTCGGCTCCTGGGCTGCGACCTTGTAAGGTTTGATCACGCCGGCACCGGAGGCGCTGCCGACGCTGCTGACCGGGGCGCCGCCCTCACCAACGCGATAGGGCTCGCTCGCCGGCATCCGGTTGGTCACGACCTGCTGCGTTGGCTGGGCAGCCGGCTTGCTGGCAGGCGCCTGACGCGGCGGGGCGGCTACCTGGCCCTTGCCGGTAAGCATGGGCCCCTTGGTCGGATGACTGCGGTAATAGTTGCGGATCCCCTCGAAGATGGCCCGGGCCAGCTGATCCTGATAGCTGGCAGTGGCCAGCAGCTTCTCCTCGGCGTGGTTCGAGATAAAGCCCGTCTCCACCAGTACCGAGGGGATGTCCGGCGCCTTCAGCACCGCCAGACTCGCATGTTCCGGCGCCTTCTTGTGCAATCTGGCCACCCGGCCGAGCGAGCGCAGGATCTGGCGGCTGACGTCATAGCCTTCGGCCCGCGACTTGTCCATGGAGAGATCCAGGAAGGTCTGCGCCAGATAGGGGTTGGGATCAGACTCGGCCAATACCTTGCCAACGCCCCCCAGCAGCTCCCCCTGCTTCTCCTGCTTCTCGAGCCAGCTACCCATCTCGCGGTTGGCGCGGTTGGTCGACAACACCCAGACGGAGGCGCCGCGAGGAGTCGAGTTGTGGAAGCTGTCGGCATGCACCGACACCAGCAGGTCCGCCTTGGCCTTGCGGGCAATCTCGGAGCGCTTGTTGAGATCGACGAAGTAGTCGCCACGGCGGGTCAGCACCGCCCGCATGCCGGGCTCCCGGTCGATGAGGGCCGCCAGCTTCTGGGAGACCGCCAGGGTCACCCGCTTCTCGTAGGTGCGGCGCGGGCCGATGGAGCCCGGGTCTTCCCCGCCGTGACCAGGATCGATGGCGATGACGATGGCCTTGCCGTGCCCCCCGACGGGAGCGGGCTGCGCCGCAGCGCTCCCCTTCTCTTCATAGGGAAGATCGATCACAAGACGGTGGCCATAGGGACCTGCTGGCGCCAGCGGGAAGACCACCGGCTTGATGGCAGAGCCGAGATCCAGCACCAGTCGCAGGCCCCCCTTCTCCAGCGGCGTGCTCTCGCGGATCTTGCGCACCAGCTCGCTCTTGTTCTCGATGCGGGCCAGGTTGGTGGCGTTGCTCGCCCCTTTCAGGTCGATGACCAGACGGTTCGGACCGGTCAGGGTGAAGTAGTTGAAATTGGGGGCGCTGCTCATGTCGAGCACCACCCGGGTGTTGTCCGGTGATGGCCACACCCGCACACTCTTGAGCTGATTGGCCCAGGTGGGCAATGCCATCAGGGAGAGAACAAAGACAAGGATCACGCGCACTGAGATGACAACCGTTCCAGAATGGCTTCGCCGATAGCAGTGCGGGCATCAATCTGCACCTCGCGCTGCTCGTTTGCATAACTCAGGGTGATCTCGAGATCCGGGGCTGGCAGCCAGCCCTCGCCCTTCTCTGGCCACTCCACCAGGCAAAGGGTATCGGCGGCGAAATAGTCGCGAATGCCCATGAACTCCAGCTCTTCCGGGTCCGCCAGTCGATAGAGATCGAAGTGATAGACCTGCCACTGGGCAAGCTCATAGGGCTCCACCAGGGTATAGGTCGGACTCTTGACCTTGCCCTCATGACCCAGTCCCTGCACCCAGCCTCGGGTCAGGGTGGTTTTGCCGGCCCCGAGGGCACCGTGCAGAAATACCGTGGTGGCCTGTTGGCACGCCTTTGCCAGACGGCCACCCAGCGCCACTGTTGCTGCCTCGTCCGGCAGTGTCATCATCAAGGTTTTTGCCATGTTCTTCTTGTTACTTGTTACTGTGTCGGATTGACCAGACGACGGATCCAGGGCAGCAGATCCGATGCCAGCATGCCCCTCTCACCCTCGGCGGCGGCCAGATCGGCGGCCTCTGCGTGGATCACGGCCCCGAGTCGGGTGGCCATGCCCGCAGACCAGCCCTGAGCCAGGAGGGCGGCGATTATACCAGACAAGAGGTCACCCATGCCGCCACTGGCCATGCCGGGGTTGCCCTCGTCGCACAGGGAAATGCGCCTGCCGTCGCAGATGAGCGACCCCGCCCCCTTGAGCAACACCACACCACCGTAGCGCTGTTGCAGTCGCGAGACGGCCGCAAACCTGTCCCCCTCGACCTCGGCGATGGAGCAACCCAGCAGGCGAGCCGCCTCCCCGGGGTGGGGCGTGAGCACCCAATTATCCTGATGACGGGGGGCCTGCGCCAGCCAATTCAATCCATCGGCGTCCAATACCAGTGGCACGGCGGCTCCGATGCCCTGTTCGAACCGAGCCCGGCCCCACCCATCCTGACCGAGCCCGGGGCCCAGTACCTGCACCGACGCCCACCCTTCATCCATGTCCGCCGGGCATCCCATCAGCTCGGGTTGAACCAGGCTGGCCGCCGGGCAATCCGGGTGCTGGCGCAGGCGTACCAATCCAGCCCCCGCCCGCAGACAGGCCTGACCCGCCAGCAGGATGGCTCCCTGCATGCCGAGGTTCCCCCCCGTCAGCAGTACCTTGCCGCTGTGTCCCTTGTGAGCCGAGCGCCTGCGCGGGGTCAGCAACCCCTTGAGGCTGGGATAATCGATCCGCTCGGCAGCGGGAACCCGTTCCTCCCCCGGCGTCACTCCCAGGGGATCCCGGTCGAGGTGGCCGACTCCGTCTACCCCGTCGGCGGTGAGCATGCCCTGCTTGATGCCGATGAAAGTGAGGGTGCGGGTGGCACGCACCAGTGCGCCCATGGCGCGGCCGGTGTCGGCATGGAGACCGGAGGGGAGATCCACCGCCAGCACGGGCGCGTTCAAGCCATTGATTGTTGCGACGATCTTTGTCATTGACGAGGAGAGGGGAAGCTGGACGCCGGTACCGAGCAGTGCGTCTATGACCAGATCCGGCGGCGGCAGCGTGGCGGGCAGCAGATCCTCGGCCATGGTCACGCTCCCCCCCGATGCGAGCCACTCTTCGGCAGCCCGCCTGGCATCTCCCCTCAGCAGGCCGGGAGCCCGGGCGGCAATCACCAGAGGCTCGAGGCCGATGCGCCGGGCAAGGCGGGCCAGCACGTAGCCGTCCCCGCCGTTGTTGCCAGGGCCGACGAAGATCCACCACTGACGGCTGTCGGGCCAGTGGTGACAGGCATAGTTGCACAGCGCACTCCCGGCCCGCTCCATCAGCACATAGAGGGGCAATCCTTCCTGCTCGGCCCAGCGCCGTTCCATGCTGCGGATCTGCTCGGCCCGCCACAGGGGTTGTGCTAGACTCTCCCACTCATTTTTGCGGATAGCGTCCCCGAACACCTCTACCATGACGGCCCCCACGTTTCATCATCCCATGACCCGGCAACTGGCACGCCATATTGCCGCCCTGCGCCTGCCACACTCCTGCAGGCAGAGGGGGGATGCTGCATGACGGCTGCCGAACTTGCGCAACTGGCCCACGATATCAAGCTCTGGGCAAGGGAGCTAGGATTTGACCAGGTCGGCATCGCCGACACCGACCTCACCCTGGAAGAGCCGAAGTTGCAGGCCTGGCTGGATGCCGGTTATCACGGCACCATGGACTACATGGCGCGCCACGGCATGATGAGGGCCCGCCCCCACGAGCTGTTGCCGGGCACCTTGCGGGTCATCTCGGTGCGGATGAACTACCTCCCGTTCGAGGCGGGCTTTGCCGCCACCCTGCGCGATCCCACCCTCGGCTACATCAGCCGCTATGCCCTCGGCCGCGACTACCACAAGGTGCTGCGCAACCGGCTCAAACAGTTGGGGGAGCGCATCGAGCTGCGGTGCGAAACCCTGTTGCAGGCAGCGGGACAAACCCTGGGCAAGTGGCGCCCCTTCGTCGACTCGGCCCCTATTCTGGAACGGCCGCTGGCGGCCAAGGCCGGCCTTGGCTGGGTGGGAAAGCACTCACTGCTGATCAACGAGTCCGCCGGCTCCTTCTTCTTTCTGGGAGAATTGCTCATCGCCCTGCCGCTGCCCGTGGATGTCCCGGTGGAGAAGGAGCTGTGTGGCAAGTGCGTGGCCTGCATCAACATCTGCCCCACCGGTGCCATCATCGCCCCCTATGTGGTAGACGGACGGCGCTGCATCTCCTATCTCACCATCGAGAATGACGGCCCCATTCCCGAGGAGTTCAGGCCGCTCATGGGCAATCGCATCTATGGCTGCGACGACTGCCAGCTCATCTGCCCCTGGAACCGCTATGCCGATGCCAGCCCCGAACCCGATTTCAGCCCCCGCCCCAATCTGCATCGCCCTCCCCTGCTAGTGCTGTGGCGCTGGAGCGAGGCCGAATTTCTCAAGCACATGGAAGGCAGCCCCATCCGCCGCATCGGCTATCAGCGCTGGCGCCGCAACCTGGCAGTGGCCCTTGGCAACGGGCCGGCCAGCAGCGAGGTCCTGGCCGCCCTGCAACAGGCGCTGCCTGAGGCGGCGCCCATGGTGGCCGAGCATATCGAGTGGGCGCTGGCGACCCTGGCCAGGCGTCAGCAGGAAGAGAATAAAAAGACGCGATTGCTGATCCGCTGCATCGAAAAAGGTCTGCCGGATCACGCATAAGTGATCTGGCCCTTGCCGGATCGCAGCCATTTTTTCATGCTCTGCCGACCATTGAACATCGGCACAATAAAAGGAAGATTCTGATGCAGATGCTGGGAGTAGATATTGGGGGGTCCGGGATCAAGGGCTGCCTGGTCGACACCGAAACCGGGGAGCTGATTGGCGAACGCCACCGCATCGCCACACCGCAACCGGCAACCCCGGCCGCCGTGGCACACACCCTCAAGGCGCTGGTCGAGCACTTCCAATGGAAGGGGCCCGTGGGGTGCGGTTTTCCCGCCACCATCCACAACGGCATCGCCAAGAATGCCTCCAACATCGACAAGAGCTGGATTGAGACCGATGCCGCCCACCTGTTTGCCGATGTGACCGGCCTGCCCTGCCATGTCCTGAACGACGCCGATGCGGCCGGTCTGGCGGAGATGCGCTTTGGCACCGGGCAGGATCGCCAGGGGGTCATCATTCTCATCACCGTCGGCACCGGCATCGGTACCGCCGTCTTCGTCAATGGCCAGTTGCTGCCCAATACCGAACTGGGTCACCTGATGCTGGAAGGCATGGTGGCCGAACACTATTGCTCCGATGCGGTGCGCAAGCGCGAGGATCTTTCCTGGGGCCGCTGGGGCAAACGTTTCAACAAATACCTGGCTCGCCTGGAGTTTCTGTTCTCCCCCGACCTCTTCATCCTGGGGGGCGGCAGCGCCGCCAAGCTCGACAAGTTCATCGACAAGATTGAGACCCGGGCTCCCCTGGTGGCGGCCGCGAACCTCAACCAGGCCGGCATCATAGGCGCCGCCCTCTATGGCGCGGCCCGGCAAGGGGGCTGACCGCCAGCAACATCAGAAGACCCGGCCCGTGCCGGGTCTCTCTCATCCGGGCTCAGAGATCGTCGAGGCGATGAGCACCGTGTACCAGACGGGTCAGGCGGGATTGGGCCATGGAGGCCAGGGCTTTCAGCAGCGCCGCCGTGTCGGGCGTGGGGCACTCCCGGGCCAGACGTTCCAGCTCGCCGATGAGCCTCTCCTCCTGGCGTGACACCAGGGCCACTATCTCCGCGGGCTGGGTTGTGGCGGGCAGCGCCAGACGATCCCCCTCGGCCAGCAGATCCTCGCCAAACCCCTGATCCAGCCAGGTCTCCTTCACCGCGCTGCCCATCTGCTCGCGATAATCGTGCAGATGAGCCGCCGCGGCATCCTCCCGCCCTTGCAGATAGGCCAGCAACATTCTGCTGCGCTCAGCATCCACCCGGGGGATCTGGCGCCCGTAAATGTGCCCTTGCCGATGATGAAGCTCCTCGAGATAGAGCATCAGGTCCTTGATCTGTTGGAATCGCATCTCGCCCCCCTCCTGGCATCCACCTGCAGCCAGTATAGGGAGCTGGCATGTCGACACGGCCACAAACTGGTCATTTATTGTTCTGCATCAAGGAGATGGAAAAGAAAGCAGGAAAAGAGACGGCAGGAGGAAGGGGAAACCGGCAGCGAGACTGCCCGGACAACCGGGCACCTTGTCCGAAGGGGAGGCATCAAATCGACGACATAAAAGATATTTACCAGCTTATATTCGGACTAGAGTCATCAAATCGGAATCTAATATTGATGCTGGTGGTGATACCTCCACACCATAGTCAAATGGCGGGAATCCTTATCCATTTTTTAGACGTCTAGACGTAAAAACATGCGTTGACACAGCCATCCGGACATCTTAGCATCATCCTCCATGATGACAGAGCTACCCAGTGAAACCTCTGCCCAATTTACCCGCCTGTAGCGCCCTGTGCTTTAAGGCTGTTAGCACGGAAGAATCCATGATTAAGTTGATCGGTCTCAACAAAGTCTACGGTAAAGGCAGTGATGCCGTGCACGCCCTGCGTGACGTGAGCCTGCATGTGCCCCAAGGCAAGATCTTCGGGGTGATCGGTGCCTCCGGTGCCGGCAAGAGTACCCTCATCCGCTGCGTCAACCTGCTGGAGCGCCCCACCGAGGGGCAGGTCATCGTCGATGGCCAGGACCTGGTCGCCCTCAGCGAGCGGGATCTGACTCAGGCTCGCCGCCAGATCGGCATGATCTTCCAGCACTTCAACCTGCTGGCCTCTCGCACCGTCTCCGCCAACATCGCCTTCCCGCTGGAACTGGCGGGCTGGAACAAGGACAAGATCCAGAGCCGGGTCAGCGAACTGCTGGCCCTGGTCGGGCTGGAAGCCCGTGCCCACGCCTATCCGTCCGAGCTCTCCGGCGGGCAGAAGCAGCGCGTCGCCATCGCCCGCGCCCTGGCACCGGCTCCCAAGGTCCTGCTGTGTGACGAGGCCACCTCGGCCCTCGACCCGCAGACCACCCGCTCGATCCTGACCCTGCTCAAGGAGATCAACGCCAAGCTGGGGCTCACCATACTGCTCATCACCCACGAAATGGACGTGGTGAAGGGGATCTGCGACGAAGTGGCCATCATCAGCGACGGCCGTCTCATCGAGCAGGGGGAAGTGGCCTGGTTCTTCAGCAATGCCAAGACCCAGCTGGCACGGGATTTCATCCACTCCACCATCCACCTGGAAGTGCCTCAGGAGTATCAGGATCGGATGAGTAGCGACCGGGTGCCCGGCAGCTATCCCCTGGTGAAGCTCGGCTTTACCGGTACCACGGTGGATTCGCCGCTGATTTCCGAGGCGAGCCGCCGTTTCAACATCGACATCAGCATCCTGAGCGCAGACATCGAATACGCCGGTGGCGTCAAGTTCGGCTTCCTGCTGGCGGAACTGTTCGGGGACGAGGCCCAGTGCGAGGCCACCCAGCAGTTCCTCATCGACAACCACATTCAGCTGGAGGTAATGGGTTATGTCCGAAGCAATGATTAATCTGCTGATTTCGGCTCTGGGCGACACCCTCATCATGGTGTTTGCCTCCGCCCTGTTCGGCTGCCTGCTCGGCCTGCCGCTCGGCGTGGCGCTGCACGTGACCAAGGCGGGCCAGATCCTGGCCAATCCGCTGCTCAACAAGGTCCTGGGCGTCATCGTCAACGTCGGTCGCTCGGTGCCCTTCATCATTCTGCTGGTCGCCATCATTCCGTTGACCCGCTTCATCGTCGGCACCAGCATCGGCACCATCGCCGCCATCGTGCCGCTGACCGTGGGCTGCATTCCCTTCATCGCCCGCCTGGTGGAAGGGGCTCTGATGGAGGTGCCTGACGGCCTGCTGGAAGCGGCCAAGGCCATGGGGGCCAAGCCCCTGCAAATCATCGCCAAGGTGCTGCTGCCCGAGGCCCTGCCGGGGATCCTCAACAGCGTCATCATCACCCTCGTCACCCTGGTGAACTACTCCGCCATGGCAGGTGCCATCGGAGGCGGTGGTCTCGGTGATGTGGGTATTCGCTACGGCTACCAGCGTTTCGATCCCACCGTCATGCTGGTCACCGTGGTCATTCTGGTGGTGCTGGTTCAACTCATCCAGAGCGCGGGTGAGCGCCTGGTCAAACAATGTGATCATCGTTAATCGTCGATTTCTGACAGGAGGTTTTTATGAAATTGGGCATCAAATCCGCAGCAGCTGCGCTGCTGGCAACCCTGGTACTGGTCGGCTGCGGCCAGAAGGAAGAGAACAAGACCCTGAAGGTGGGCGCCATCGCCGGTCCCGAGACCGAGCTGGTTGAGACCGCGGCCAAGGTGGCCAAGGAAAAATACGGCCTGACCGTCGAAGTGGTCACCTTCTCCGACTACGTCACCCCGAACGTGGCCCTGAACGACGGCAGCGTCGACGTCAACGCCTTCCAGCACAAGCCCTACCTGGATGCCCAGATCCGTGATCGCGGCTTCAAGCTGGTGCCGGTCGGCAACACCTTCGTCTACCCGATCGCCGGTTACTCCAAGAAGGTCAAGGCCCTGTCCGAGCTGAAAGACGGTGCCCAGATCGCGGTGCCGAACGATCCGACCAACCTGGGTCGTTCCCTGATCCTGCTGGAGAAGCAGGGCCTGCTGACGCTTAAAGAGGGTGCCGGTCTGGAAGCGACCGTACTGGACATCGCCAGCAACCCGCGCAACTTCAAGATCGTCGAGCTGGAAGCCGCACAACTGCCGCGCTCCCTGGAAGACGTGGATCTGGCCATCATCAACAACACCTTCGCCGGTCAGATTGGTCTGACCCCGACCGAGAACGGCCTGTTTGTCGAAGACAAGGAGTCCCCCTACGTCAACCTGATCGTTGCTCGCGAGAACAACAAGGACGACGAGAAGGTCAAGGAGTTCGTTCAGTCCTTCCAGACCGACGAGGTCTTCAAGAAGGGGACCGAGCTGTTCAAGGGCGGTCTGGTGAAAGGTTGGTAATCACTCACTCTGGAAAAAAGGCCACGTCAAGCGTGGCCTTTTTTTTTACCCCCGTTATCATAGCCACAAGCACGGCAACACGAAAAACAGAACAACAATGAAGAAATGGTATCTGGCCTACTGCAAACCCAAGGAAGAGGCCCGCGCCCGCGCCCATCTGGCAGCCCAGGGCGTTGAATCCTATTACCCCATGGTCGAGATTGAAAAACTGCGGCGAGGCAAGCGCGTGCCCCAGCGCGAGCCCATGTTCCCCAACTACCTCTTCATCTACGTGGATCTGGAAGAGGTCACCCCGGTCACCCTGAAATCGACCCGGGGCATCAGTCGCATCATCCACTTCGGCAAGGAGTGGACCCCCGTCAGCAGCCAGCTGATCTACCGGCTCATGAGCCGGGACGACAGCGACGAGGCGCGCGCCAGCTATGCCCGTCTGCCGACCCAGGGAGACAAGGTACTTATCGAATCCGGCCCCCTCGCCGGGTTTGAAGCCATCTATCTGGAGCCGGATGGCGAAAAGCGGGCCATCCTGCTGGTCAACCTGCTCAACCAGGAGACCTGCAGCAGCTTCGAAAACCAGGCCTTCCGCCGCCTGGAGTAAACCGTCCTGTCGGCAGAAAGAGACACAGGGCAGTACACAAGACACCATCCCCCAGCTTCCGAACGGTCAGGACCGCACCTGCGGCGTGCATCCTTCCACCACCAGGTTTTCGGGCCGAAAAAAACGGGGCAGACCCAGAGGTCTGCCCCGTTTTTCTCTCCCTTGCGTCAGGCATCCAGTTCGAAGCGGCTGATGGCCGATGTCAGTCTCCCCGTCTCCCGGGTCAGGCGGGCGGCGATCTGCTCCCCCTGCTGGCCATGCTCGCTGGACTGATGGCTGAGCCCGGCAATCTCCTCCACCGTGCCCGCTACCTCCTGCGCCGCCCTTGACTGCTGCTCGGTGGCGGTGGCGATGGCGGCAAGCTGGCCGCTGAGATCCTGCACCAGCGTCGCCATCGACTCCAGGGTCTCGGTCACCGAGGCCACGGCGCCGCGCCCCTGCTCCACCAGCAGGGTGCCGCTGCCCACGGTATCCGCGGTCTCCCGGGTCTGCTGCTGGATGCTGGCAATGGTCTGGTTGATCTCCATGGTCGATGCGCTGGTGCGGCTGGCCAACTGCCTGACTTCATCGGCCACCACGGCAAATCCCCGTCCCTGCTCACCGGCCCGCGCCGCCTCGATGGCCGCATTGAGTGCCAGCAGATTGGTCTGCTCGGCGATGGTGGCGATCACTTCGGTGACCCTCCCCACCTGCTCGCTCTGGCTGCTGAGCTGCGTCATCGCCTGGTTTGCCTGGGCAATCATGGCACCAATCTGCGCCATGGTGGTCCCCATGCGGGCGAGGGCCTGCTCCCCCTCCCTTGCCTGTTGCTCGGTCTGGCGAGCCGCTCCCGCCGCGTCCGCAATGTTGCCCGCCACATCCCGGGTACTGACCGACATCTGCTCGATGGCCGCTGCCACCGCATCGAGCCGCTGATTCTGGCTCGCCAGATCATCCACGATGGCATTGGTGGTCTGGCCCACCTCGCGGCCAGCCCCTTCCACCTGACCGACCGCCCCCTGGATCTCCCCCACCAGCTCGCGCAACTGTGCCGACATCCGGTTGATGGAGCCCGTGAGCCCTCCCAGCTCATCCTGACGAAGCACGGGCAAGGGGGTGACGGGGAGGCGGCCATCGGCCACCAGGCCCGCCCGTTTCACCAGGCTGGCGATGTCCCGGGTCAGGCGCCGGCTGAACAGCAGGGCCACCAGGGTGCCCAGCAGGATGACGCTGGTGGTGGCGAGCAGCAGGGTGCGGTGAATGGTCTGACTGGCGGCCGCCATCTCCCCCGCCATCTTGTCCACCTCGGCACGGGTATGGGTCACCTGGGTCGCCAGCTGATCCGCCAGCCGGGTCAGGGCGGGCTCTATCTCGGTGGCCATCAGGTGGTTGGCCCTGTCCCAGTCCGGGGCCTGGCGCTTCTCGATCACCTGGCCGACCAGCTCGGCAAAGGGGGCTGACATCTCTTCAAAGAGCGTCCAGAGCCCCTTTTGTGCCTCGGTGAAGTTGGCCTCCTGCTGTTTCAGCTCGGCCACCCGCTGCTGGTGAAACTGGTAGTAGTCCCGGTACTTGTCTAGGTACTCCTTCTCCCCCGAGATGAGGAAATCCCGCAGGGCGGAGAGCGCATTGCCCAGGCTGTTGTAGGCATCCCCCACCTGCTTGAGCAGCAGGCGCCTGTCACCGGGCAACGTCGCCTGGGGCGTTGCCACCTCTTCATTGGCAAAAGACTGCAACTGATCGAGGGCCGACTCCGCCAGAGGGCCGGCCTCCAGCAGCATCAGGGTGTGGGCGGGCAGGTTCTCTTCGGTGTGAGCCAGGGCCCACACCTGTGACTGTGCCCCCTTGAAATCCTTGAGTGCCCGGGTCAGGTCGGGGGTGAAACGCTGGCGCTCGATGGCGTGCCAGGCCTCTTCCCACTCCTGCTTGATGCGATCACCCTGTGCCG
Organism: Aeromonas sp. s6; assembly: GCF_040907815.1. Classification (NCBI taxonomy): domain Bacteria; kingdom Pseudomonadati; phylum Pseudomonadota; class Gammaproteobacteria; order Aeromonadales; family Aeromonadaceae; genus Aeromonas; species Aeromonas sp. s6. The sequence goes on along the minus strand of NZ_JBFOCN010000027.1, from coordinate 46,319 downwards.
GATCCTTGCCGAGGATGAGATAGGCCCGCAGGGATGAAACGGTGGCAATCAGGGCTTTCTGGCTCGCCTCGTCCCGCTGCAGGGCGGGCAGGGCCTGGGCCAGCAAGGCATCTTGCGAGCCTTCGATCCGGCCGAGCTGATGATAGACAAGGGCGGAGGAGAGAATGATGAGCAGGTTGATAAAACAGAAGCTCAACAACAACTTGCTTGATATTTTCATGGCCATCCTTGGAATTCGTCGGGCATCCTGCCCGGGATTAGCGTCTGATGAGCGCGGGCAAACGAGCCTGCCAACCCTGATGCCATCCCATCAGCTCCTCGCGGGGCATGGGACGGGCAGAGAAGAAGCCCTGGCATTGATCGCACCCCAGCTTCGCCAGCAATTGCCAGGTCGCCTCATCTTCGACCCCCTCGGCCACCGATTTCAAGCCCAACTTGCGAGCCAGCTCGATGCTGGACTCGATGATGGCTAGGCGAGAGGGATCTTCATAGCAGCGATCCACGAAGGATCTGTCCAGTTTCAACTCGGTAAAGGGGAGCAGGGCGAGCTGCTGCATGGAGGAGTAGCCGGTCCCGAAATCATCGATGGAGAGACCAAAACCGTGCATCCGCAAGCGGGTCAGCACCTCCAGCGACTTGCCGAGATCCTTGACGAAGGCGCTCTCGGTCACTTCGAGGGTGATGAGCTCGGGGTTGATGCTCCAGCGCTGGCAGTGGCTAAGCAGGGTGTTGCACAGATCCCCCTCGATGAGGGAGGTGGTGGAGAGGTTCATCGACAGGTTCAGGGAGAGCCCGGTCTTCTCCCACAGGTGGCCGTCCCGCAGCGCCTTGCCGATGATCACCTCGGTGAGCGGGTCGATGAGCCCGTTGTGCTCCGCCAGCGGGATGAAACGGGCCGGCGAGATGAGGCCATATTCGGGGTGCTGCCAGCGGGCAAGCGCCTCCATGCCGAGCCACTCCCCATTGTGAAAACCCACCTTGGGTTGATACCAGGGCAGCAACTGGTCCTGATCCAGCGCCCGGCGCAGCTCATCCAGGGTCAGGTGATAACCATCCTCTTCCTGGCTGCGCACCTGCTGGGGCCGCCAGGCACCGATGAGCTGCGCGATCTGCTGGGGAGACGCGGGTTTCTCGATGCGCCCCAACACCTGCAGGCCATAGGCCCGGCTCATGCGCAGCACGGCATCGACCACGTCATCCTCCAGGGCGCTGCACAGCACAATGCCGCCGCGGAACCCGCCAAGGGAGAGGCGGCGCAGCAGCGCCATGCCATCCATGCCCGGCATGCGCAGATCGCAGAACAGGATGTCGACCCTGTGGTGCTGGCACTGTGCCAGCGCCTCCTCCCCGTCCTGCGCCTCCAGCAGGTTGCCGTAGCCCAGTCCGCGGATCTGGTGCATCAGGGCCTTGCGCTGGAAGTTGTGATCCTCCACCACCATGATCGCCAACTCATGCCGTGCGCTATTCATCGAGCCATAACCCCGTTTCACCTCTGATAGAGTCCATCAATGCCTGTACCGCCCTGGCCAGGTCATCGAGCTTGTCCAGTTGTTTCAATCTGGCCGCCGCCTCCAGCCGGGCCGCCTCCTCTGCCAATGCCTGCTGTCCTACCATGCGCGCGGCCCCCTTGATGCGATGTGCCGTCTCCACCAGCGCCTGGGTATCCTGGCTGGCCAGCGCCAGCCTCATGTCCTCGCCATCCTGCTCGTTGGCTTCCAGATATTCGCTGGCCATGCTGCGAGCCACCGCCTCATCCCCGAACAGGGTCAACCAGCTTATGCCTGGCAGCTGAACCCTGGCTTGCCGGGGCGCCTCCGAGGCGAGCTGTTCTTCCTGAGTCGGCAACCAGCGTCCCAGGGTCTGGCTCAGGGCATCCAGGCTGTAGGGCTTGAACAGCATGTCGTTCATGCCGGCATCACGCATCTGCTGGCTCGCCTCCTCAGAGGTATCGGCCGTCACCCCGATAATGGGAGCACTGTTCCCGGCATCCCGCAAGGCTCGCGTGAGGGCATAGCCATCCATCACCGGCATGTGGCAGTCGGTCAGCAGCAGGGCGAAGTCCTGCCCCTGCCAGGCGCGCAGCGCTTCCTCGCCATCTTCCACCACCTCGGATTCGAGCCCCAGGATAGCGAGCTGCCTCGTCAGCAATGCCCGGTTGACGGGGTGATCATCCGCCACCAGCACCCGTCCCCTGAGCTTCTCCCCCTCCATCCCCTTCGACTGGCTCGCCTGCTGGTTGAACAGTGACTGGCAGGTTTCCAGCAACAGATCGGGGTAGAGAGGCGATTGTCCCAGTCGCCACCAGGCGTCGCCCCCCATTCGCCCCCGCAGGGCCTCATGGGGAGAGAGTACTATGCCCTTGAGGTTCGAACGCTGCAAACAGGCCAGCCAGTCACTGCCAAGGGCCTGTTCCAGGTGATTCTCCTGCGCCAGCAGATGCCCCTCGAGGGGCTGCTGCCAATGGTGTGCCTCCATGCGAACCAGTCTGGCACCCAGCCTGACCATCACTGATTCCAGCCCCTCATCCTCCCCAAACCACCACCATACCTGACCGGTCAGGGGCGGCGCTTCCCACTGGCACTCGGCCAGGGGCAGCGTGAAGGTCACGCAGGTGCCCATTCCGGGGGTACTCTCCAGGGTCAGGCTACCCCCCATTTTCTGGGTGAGTTGATGACAGATGGCAAGCCCGAGCCCGGTGCCGCCAAACCGGCGATTGGTGTCGGACTCCACCTGCTTGAACGGGATGAAGAGGGTGCGCTGCTGCTCCAGGGCGATGCCTATCCCGGTATCCCGGATCCGGAAGGCCAGCCGGTCGTCTTCATAATCCACCTGGATGGCGATCGCCCCCGCCTCGGTGAACTTCACCGCGTTGTTCAACAGATTGGAGATCACCTGCCCCACCCTGATCCCGTCGATGCAGGCCAGATCCGGCACAGTCTTCCCCCACCGCAGCGTCACGTTGAGCCCCTTGCCATAGGCCAGGGCCGCATGTCCCCGGATGACATCGCAAATCACCGAGGTCAGGCGGCAGTGATGGGGGTGCAGTTGCAACTGCCCGGCTTCCATCTTGGAGAAGTCCAGGATGTCGTTCACCAGATAGAGCAGATGGTTGGTGGAGGTCGAGATATTGCGCAACATGTAGCGCTGATCGTCGTCCAGCGCACTCATTTGCAGCAGCTCCAGCATGCCGTGCATGCCGGAGATGGGAGTGCGAAGTTCATGACTCATGGTGGCGAGGAAGCGGCTGCGCGCCTGGGTCGCCTCCTCCGCCACCCGCCTGGCCTGGCGCAGCTCCAGCTCCTGGCGCTTGAGCTTGGTGATGTCCTGCACCACGCCGTTCAATATGACCCCTTCAAGCCCCTCCTGGTGAACGAAGTGACCACGGATCTGCAAATAGCCCGCCTCCCCCTGGCGCCGGATCTCCACCTCGAGATCAAGCGGCTGCATGCTCAGGGCATGACGATCCACCGTGGCCACGAAGTCCTGGTGCGCCTTGCCTGTCAGCCCCAGGATGGAGGCACCGGTGACCGCCATGCCGGCATGCTCCTCTTCGACCCCCACCATCTCCCTGACCCCTTGCGAGGTGTAGAGGAAGTGCCCCTTGCCCGGCCCAAGCCAGTGATACTGATAGACCAGACCCGGCATGCTGTCGGTGATCTGGGTCAGCCGGGTCTGCGCCTCCTGGGCCGCAAACCGCGCCTGCTCCAGCTCGGTCACGTCGGTCAGCACGGTCAAGATCCCGAGCCGCTTGTCATCGGGCCCCGCAAAGAGCCGCTTGGTGTAGATCATCTGGTGCAGGCGATCGTCATCAAACCGGATCTCGCCCCGTCCATGAAGCTCCTCTCCGCTCTCCCAGACGCTGGCATCCTCCTCCATCACCCTGGCGCGGATCGACTCAGGCAATCGATCCTGGAGCAAACGCTCATAGGAGCCCGTCAGGTTCTCCCCGCCGAGGAACATCTGCCGATACGCCCGGTTCGTCATTGCCACTTCATAGCGCTCGTTGGTCAGCACCACCTGGTTGGGCAGGGCATCCAGCATCATCTGGACAAACACCAGCTGCTCCTCGAGCCGCCGCTCGGCCTCCCGCCGCTGGCTGATCTGGCGGCGCAACGTCCGGTTCCAGCCCATGAACAGCAAGAGGCAGAGCAGGAAAATGCCGCCGCCGAGGGAGGACCAGAGCAGCACCGTCTTCGGATCCAGTCCCGTCTGTATGGTCAGGGAGAGCCACTTTTTCTCCAGGGCGGAGAGCTCGTCGGGGGGAATGGCGATCAGCACCTTGGTGAGGATCTGCTGCAGCATGGGATCCTGCAACTGGGTCGCCATGGCGATGGGTACCCGCAGGTCGCTGCCGGAGAAGACCACCTGGTAGCGGTCGCTGAATCCCTTTTGCAGCGACTGCTCCAGGGTGGTGGTGCTCATCAGCACATAGTCGACCTTCTGCTGGTCCAGCAGGGGCAGCAATTCGGCATCGCTGGCCACCGGCACGGCGATGGCCCCCACCTCGTTCAGCAAGACCTGCTCCACCGAGCCCCCTACCATGCCCACCCTGTGCCCTTTCAGTGCCCTGGCGGCGGTGAGCTCGGCCATCCCCTGCCTCGCCACGACCACCCGGTTGATCGACGCGTAGTTGGGGGTAAACCGGGCAAACTGCTGACGCTCCGCGGTGGGAGTCATGGCCGGGATGAGATCCAGCTTGCGATCCTGGAAGAGCGCCATGCTCTGGGCCCAGCTCCGGGTCGGCACCAGGGTGAACTGAAGCCCGGCACGCTGGCTCATCAGTGTCAGCAGATCGGCAATGAGCCCCTTGAGCCGCCCCCTGTCGTCCACCTCGCTCATCCCGGGCCAATCCGGGGCAACCCCGTAGCGGATGACCGGATGTGCTTGCAACCACGCCTGCTCCTGCGGATTGAAGACGATCTCCCTGCTCCTTTTCACCAGGGCATAGTCGAGGATGTCCCCCGCCTCCAGAATGGCGCGACGCTCGAGGGGAGAGATGTCCTCGAGGGCCCGCTCCAGCAATCCCTGCAAGACATCATTCCTGGGTGCCACGGCCATGGCGAGGGAGGTATCCCTCATCCAGTCGATCCTGGCCAGCGCCATGCCCGCCATGGCTTGCAGCCTGTTCAGCATGGGCAGCTCGGCCAGATAGGCATCCGCCTTGCCCTCCTTGAGCATGAAGATCGCCTCGTCCCGGCTGTCGGCCGTGATTAGGTTCGAGATCCCCAGGCGCAGCAGCTCATCGCAGGCGCTGACACCGAAGACGCAGACCCAGCGCACCCCATAGGCCTCTTCCAGAGAGAGGCTCTCCCGCCCCCCCGTCAACAGCACGGCCCGGGGCAGTGCCATCAGCTCGGAGGTAAATTGCATCTGCAGGGTGCGGGTCGGGCTCGGTGCCACCCCGATCAACATGTCGACCTTGCCATCCAGCAAGGCCTGCTGGACCGCCGCATTGTTGGCATAGGCACGGTAGCGAAGGCTCACCCCCAGCCTGGCTGCAATCTGGGAGGCGAACTCATCGAGGGGGCCGGTGAAGTTGCCGCGCCCATCGGTATAGACATAGGGTGGCCAGGCCGCCGAAGGCATGCCGACGACCAGTTCATCATGGGTGGCAAGCCAGTGCAGTTCGTCCAGGGTGAAGTTGCTCTGGTCCAGTTGCGCCGGCGCAGCCGCAACCATCAGGCTCCAGAAAGCCAGACCACATAGCAGGATGAGACGACAGCAGCGGCGGAACATTATCAACTCCCATACGAAACGGAGGGGGATCATAGAGTGTTTGGCGCAATGTGCGACAACTAAATTGAGACAATGCTCATCAGGAAAGAAAAATGGCAGGCCCAGGCCTGCCATCCACCAGGTCGGGGGCCATGCCCCCTCCCATCAGGTTATTCGGTTCCCGAGCCGGAAACCGGTTTGAAACTCCCGCTCACGGATGTGGGCGATCTGCACATTTTGCCCTTCCAGCCCGATGTCTTTGAGCAGGGCAGGCGAAAGGTGCAGGTAGCTGACGCGACGCTCCAGCCGGGTGATCCTTTTTTGAACCAGGGTCTCTACGTGGCGCAGCAGGGCGAGTTCGATAGACATAATATTCTCCAGTTGAACGTGCGGTTCCCCCGGAGAGAGGTGATCACCCTGCGGGACAACCGCGGGTGATGAAAAAAGCAGGTGTTACCTGTCCCCTCCACGCGGCAAATAAAGAGCACGAGTCTTCGCGCTGCCAGAGCAGCGATCGAACGCAACGTTGAACATGGAATGTTGCATGGTCGTCTCCTTACCGTGTGAAAGTTGAACAAGTTGCCGCAGTGTAAAAAAACACCGAATTTTACGCAATATCTCTCCCACCCATATGGGTGGAATGCGGCCAAAAAGAGGTTCAGTCAAATCCCTGACAACAGCCGGAACTCCTCCAGCGCATAGGTATCCGTCATGCCGCTCACATAATCGAGCAGCAGCCGCACCCGGTAGTACCACTCCTGCTCGCTCTCCTTTTCGAAACGGGGATCCCGGCTCGCCACCGCCAGTCGGTACGCCTTGAGGTGGCGGGCAGAGAGGCGGTGGAACAGCCGCCGAGCAAAGAAGAGCTCGCTCCCGCCGTTGCCTGCGAGCAGCCGCTCGAACTGGCTGGCAGGCAGGGCCAGCAGGCAGGCGTAGGTGGAGAGCACCCCGCGCAGGGCGGCATAGCCTTCCAGCTCCAGCGCCTCCACCTCCGGGCGCATGAACACCAGCTCGCGAGCCACCCGTTTGAGGGTATCGAGTACCCGGGCTGCCGGAGCCTGACCGTGCAGCAGCGCCTGGGGATAGGCCCCGCTCAGGATCTGATCGTGCTCGGCCACATAGGTATGGGCGGCCAGCGCCACCAGATCCCGGGTCAGATGCTGGCGAAAATGGGGGAAGAACCCCCGACCGGAGGCAAGCGCCTCATCGAGCAGATCGGCCATGTAACCGCCCTCGTCCGCCTCGCGCAGGGCTGCCAGCAGCTCGCTCTGGGTGAGGATGCGCCTGTCCACCGCATCCTCGAGATCGGCGATGCAGTAAGAGATGTCGTCCGCCGCCTCCATGATGTAGACCAGCGGATGACGGCACCCCTCGGCCAGCCCCAGGCTCTGGCCGAGGGCACGATAGAGGGGTTGTTCGCTGAAGAAGATGCCGCGCTTGCTGGTCCAGCCGTGGTGCTGACCATAGCCCTGGGGATGGTGCAGGCCCGGCAGGGGCTGCTGCGGGTATTTGCACAGCGCCGCCAGCTGCCCCAGGGTGAGGTTCAGCTCATGGAGGCTGTGCACCAGTCGCAGGCTCTGGGCATTGCCGTCAAACACCAGCAGATCCTGGCGAAGGGTTGCCCACTGGGGGCTCGGCAACTGGTCGTGGGCACGGGCGAAGAGGCCGTCCAGCTCCTGGGCAAGCCACTGACTCATCACCTGCTCGCCGAAATGGCCAAACGGCGGGTTGCCGACATCGTGCAACAGGCAGGACATCTCCACCAGATTGATGAAGGCCCCCTCGCACACCACTCCGGCTGGCAGCGCCGCCAGGATGCGGCGACTGATCTGGCGACCGGTCTCCTGCACCTCCAACGAATGGGTGAGACGGCTGCGCACCGAGGCTTTCACATCGAGCGGGAAGACCTGGGTCTTCTGCTGCAACCGACGCACCGGCGCCGCCTGCACGATGCGGGTGCGGTCCTGCTCCGTCGCCTCCAGCAGGTCTTCGTCTCCCCAGGGGTGAATGCGCTCGGGGGGGATCAAACGGTCATACATGTCGTGGCTCCTTGCCTGAGGCGTCGTGTCTACGAGAGCAGCCAGCGCCGCAGGCGGGCGATGTCACCCGGGTATTCCCGGCGTAGGGTTTCAATCCAGTCCTCCACGTTCTCCCACCAGGCGGGGTGTTCCGGGCTCTGGATGAGCTGGGCCGTCTGCTGCAACCGGCGCAGGCCGATGGAGCCCGCCGCCCCCTTGATCTTGTGGGCCTCCTCCACCACACCGGCCTGATCCCTGGCAATCATGTTGGAGTCGAGCACCGCCATGTAATCCGGCATCATCTTCTCGAACAGCTCGACGCTGGAGAGCAGCACCGGCTTGCCGACCGTGCTGGCGTAATCGGTGAGGAAGGGCAGATCCAGCAGGGCATCCTGATGGTGGACATCGTCCTGCTCGTCCGCCTCGTCCCCGGCAAGATCCGCAAACAGGTGGCCTATCACCTCCCGCACCGCCTTGGAGCCCAGCGGCTTGTTGATCACATCCTGCATGCCGTGATCCCGGTAGTACTGGCGATCGCCGGTGGCATTGGCGGTGAGCGCCACCATGGGGGGCAAGCTGTCGCCGTAGCGCGCGAGCAGCTGCTCCGCCACATCGAACCCCGTCATGTCCGGCAGCTGGATGTCGAGCAGGATCAAGTCGAAATCATCCGGGTTGGCCATGGCCAGCGCCTCTGCACCATCCCGCGCCACCTTGACCTGATGGCCGAGCTTGTTCAGCAGGGCGCAGGCCACGGTCACGTTGAGCTCCACATCCTCCACCAGCAGGATGTCGAGGGAGGGCATCTCGGGCTCCGGGGCCGCGGCCCTGGGCTCGACGCAGTCCACCTCCAGCTCGGCGGTGAAGCAGGCGCCTTCGCCCGGGTCGCTGTCCACATAGAGTTGACCGCCCATGGCCTGCACCAGCTGGCGGGAGACCGCAAGACCGATGCCGGTGCCGGTGGCGTGCTTCTTGCCCTGCACCTGATAGTACATGGCGAAGATCTTCTCCTGCTGGGCGCGGGGAATGCCCACCCCGGTGTCTTCCACCTCGAAGTGCAGCGCCAGCTTGCCCGGTTCATCAGCGGCGTGGGCGAGACAGCGTATGGTGACGCCTCCTTCATCGGTGAACTTGACCGCATTGCCCACCAGGTTCCACAGCACCTGGCGCAGCCGGGTGCCGTCCGCCATCACGAACTGGGGCATGTCGCCGTCCCGGTCGAAGTGCAGGTAGAGCCCCTTCTGCTCCGCCTGGATGCGCGACAGCGTCTCCAGCTCGTCGAGGAAGGCGGGCAAATCCAGCGGAGCCGGCGCAATCTCCAGCCGGCGACGGTCGAGCTTGTCCAGATCGATGATGTCGTTGAAGATGTTGCCGAGCGTCACCGCGCTCAGGTGGATGGTCTTGAGCTGCTGCTGCTGTCTGGCATCGAGGGGCGTATCCATCAGCATCCGGCTCAGGCCGACGATGCCATTGAGCGGGGTGCGCAGCTCGTGGCTGATGGTGGAGATGAAGGTGGTCTTGTCCCGACTCGCCTTCTCCAGCTTGTCCTGGTACTGCTTGCGCTCGGTGATGTCGCGACCAAAGCCGAGCAGGCCGAGCCGCTTGCCGAAGCGGTCGAAGAAGGGCACCTTGCGCAGCTCGAAGTAGGCCTTGCGGCCATCGGGATACTCCAGCCACTGCTCATAGGTGAGCGGCTCGTTCTGGGCGAAGACCTGCTTGTCGGTCTCCACCACCTTGCTGGCGATGTCGTGCTTGTAGACATCGAACGGGGTCAGGCCGATGAGTTCCGCTTCCACCTTGCCGGTGAGCTCCTCCATGGCGCGGTTGCAACCGGAAAACTGCTCGTCCTCGTTGCGGTAATAGACCAGATCGGGGGAACAGTCGATGAAAGAGCGCAAGAGGGCGGTACGCTCCCCCAGATGCAACTGGGCCTTCTCCCGCTGGAACACTTCGTTTTCGAGATCCTCGATGGCTTGCTGGCGCAGGGTCTCGGCCCGGTTGGTCTCGGCGATCTGGGCATTGAGCCGGCTGATGTTCTCCTGCAACTGGCTGTTGAGCTCGAGATCCCGCTCGCGCATGTCTTGCAACTTGCGCACCATGCGGGTCAGCCGCTGGCGGGAGTCCTCCAGCTGATCCACCACGATGGAGAGAAAATAGACGGCCCAGGGGGTCACCAGCAGGCCGAAGAAGACAGAGCGCACCAGGTCGACGATGTCCACGGTGCCGCGCAAAAACAGGGTCACCCCCATCTGGATCGAAACGGCCAGCACTATGATGGCGGTGGCCAGGAACATGCTGAAGCGCACCAGTCCCAGCTTGGTCATCAGGTCGACGTAATATTGCGCCCAGGATTTGATCTGCTTCATCTCGTTGTTTTCTCCCCTTTTCTTGCGCAAACAGGATACCAGTACGGCGCCATGAACTCTTGTCCGTCGCGTATTCAATTATTGATTAACGTCACACTCCGGCTGGGGTAGCATGCCTGCCATGCCTCAGTCAGCACCGGTTCCACCGGAATACCGGGGCACACTGTCACCCTTCTCATTCGTTATGTCAGGAGCATACCCGATGCGAAATCATGTTCTGTTGAGCCTTGGCCTGCTGGTCGCCACCACCGCCCACGCCGATCTGGGGGAGATCCCCCGCCAGACCGGCTGGTCCGGTTTTCTGCTGGGCGGGGTCAATGCCGGCAGCCACAAGTCCAACTTCTATGCCGGTGACGACAGCAACAGCCGTATCGATGATCTGGGCTCCCCCGGCCGCGAAAGCGGTCTGAGCCCGCTGCTCAATGCCGATATCCGCTACACCTTCGCCGATACCCGCACCCAGGTCTTCCTCGGCAACCTCATCCAGGACGCGGTGCGCTTCGACTTTACCCAGCAACTCGGTCTGCGCCAGGAGATGGGTGACAAGGGTATCGTCGCCACCTCCCTGGTGTTCAACCTCATGCCGGTGGAAGTGTGGAGCGATCCCTTCGCCACCGGCGTGGACCGCAGCGCCACCGATCTCACCTCGAAAGGGGTGCGCTTTGCCTGGGACAGGATCTGGGGCAGCAACGTCTACGCCACCCTGACCAGCCGGGAAGTGGAGCTCGACGAGGAGCGCAGCGGCCAGCAATATGACCTGACCCACGGCACCCACTACGCCTCCATGCTGAGCCGCAACGGCAAGGTCCACGACCTGGCTGTTTCCTACCAGTACCACTTCGGCGGCGACCAGCTGCTGGAGCCCGCCTTCCTCTACAAGGAGGCCCGCCTGGACGGGAGTGCGGAGAGCTTCAAGAACACCGGTCTGCAGCTGACCTATGCCAAGCGCGCCTCCCAGTGGTCCATCGTGAGCAACCTCTACGCCGGCAAGCGCAAGTATGACGAGGCGAATCCCCTGTTCGGCCAGCGCGCCGATGCCAGCGAGTTCGCCCTCAATGGCACCTTCTTCTGGCACAACCTGTTCGGCATCAAACCCCTTGCCGCCACCTTCACCGCGGCCTACTCCAGCGCCGACTCCGACATCGACTTCTACGATGCCGAGGCGCTTCGCTTCAGTACCGGGCTGCTTTACAACTTCTGACCCGCCCCAAGCAAGAAGGCCACCCCCGGGGTGGCCTCTTCATTTGCACAACCCTCGACCATCAGATGCCGAGGGAATCCAGCAGATCGTCGTGCTCGTTGCTCGCCGGCGCGGCCGCCGGGGCCGGTTTGGCTGACTGCTTGGCCTGGGCGATCAGCTCGTCGGGATCCACCTCCTCCTGCACGCCGCCATCATGGATCCGGATAAACTCCGTCTTGTCCATGGCCAGCTCCAGATAGAAGATGTTGTTGCTGGCGGTGAAGAAGGTCACCCGGCGGGTCTCTGGATTGTCGAGGTTGGTGTCGACGCTCAGCATCACCTGCTTGTTGAGCGCCAGCATCTTGGGCTGGTTCTGGGTAATATGGGTCTGCAGCTCGCGCCCCACCTTGGTGGTGAAGCTGCCGACGATCTGGTTCATCAGCTCGCCCATGACGTTGCTCACCTCGTCCGAGGTGTGGGAGATGGCAAGATCCTCCTTGGAGAGCCCCATGCTCAGCATGTAGCTCTGGTAGAGCTCCATGGCCGCGGCGGCGGAGAAGTTGATCACCACCAGCCCGGAGAAGCCGCCGTCAAACAGCACGAAACAGCCGATGTCAGGCTTGAGGCAGGTCTTGCTGATCCGCTGCACCATGCCGGAGAAGCGCACCTGGGTCTGGGTCGCCGCACTCAATACGCTCGTCACCGAATTGCACAGGCTCAGCAGTACGTCCTCTGTGGTCAATACGGCATCATCCTCGGATCTTGTCACTATCATGGAACCTTCCTGCTGATCGAAATAATGGGGCTGTCACTCGTGTCGCCCATGTCACCATGCACCGGCGCGATACGCTAACAGATTGCGTGATCCCGGTGCCCAAAGCGCGAGCCACCTCTCACTTGACTGGATTATCAGTCAGAAATGGCTGAAATCCATCCAGGGTAGCCAGACGGGTTTGCCAACTGGCAGCCGCCCCTTGCAAGGCCTGCTCCTCATAGGGAATGGCGGGACAGGCACCCCAGATGGGACCGGGCCAGGCCGCATCCGAGCTGAAGCGGGCCACGTGGTGCAGGTGCAGCTGAGGCACCAGATTGCCGAGGGCCGCCACGTTGATCTTGTCCGGGCCGAGTGCCCGCTCCATCAGGGTGGCGACGGCGCAGGACTCCTGCATCAACTGCTGTTGCTGCTCGGGGGCCAGATGATGGATCTCCCGCAGGTTGGCGACCCGGGGCACCAGAATCAGCCAGGGATACTGGCTGTCTTTGGCCAGCAGGACGCGGCACAGGGGCAGATCCCCGAGTATCCGGGTATCCGCCTGAAGGCGGGGGTGCAATTCAAACATGGGGGCCTCGCTGATCAACATGGGCACATCGGGAATCAAAGATGTGCCCACGTTACTGCAACGGGGAGCAAACTTAAAGGCGCGGCACGGCCCAACCGATGAAGCGCTTGCGAAGCGCGGGGTCCGCCTGCAGGAAAAGCTGTTGCAACTGCCCTTCCAGGGCGCTGGCCGGCACGGAGGAGGCCCGGGGCGTCGCCACGGCGGCCGCAGTCACATCCGCCGCACCGGCGAGCACGGCAGGCCCCTCGCCACGGTTGTACTCCATCAGACTGGCATGCCAGTCCATGCCGATCTGCATCCCCTGCACCACCAGCGTATCCTGGCGCACCTCGAGGGGCTGCCCCCCCGCCACCAGGCCCAGGACAGGGGCCCTGGCGTAGCGTTCCATCCCGGCCTCGTCCGCAGGCACGGGAGCCTGCAGGCGCACCGACTGCCCGCGGGCCTCATAGCGAAGCACCTGGGGCTCGGAGCGAACCTGGCGATCGTTGTCGCTGCTGTTGCGACTCGGGATCACCCCCTCATAACGCACCAGCAGTTGCTGCTCCCCGTCGGCCAGCACGGCGTGCTGCTCGTCCTGCACCTTGCCTGCGCTCACTGCCAGGATCTGGAAATCCCGGGGCACCTCGACCCTGACCTCGGCCTGCACACCGCCGCAGCACAGCAGCGCAACCCCTGCCCAACCCTGATGACGCTTCATTCCCTGACTCTCCTTTCGCGATGAAGGGCGCAGGGTAGCAGCCCCAGATGACAGAAAAATAACGGGATGCAGGCTCACCCCAGCAGATAATGGGGCCGCTCGGCAAACCACTGGGCCAGCACCTGCTTGAACAGCCGGATCTTGCGCGGCACCCGGCGCTGCTGGGCGTGCAGCACATGGATCGGGTGCAGGCCGGTCTGCCACTCCGTCAGCACGGCCACCAGCTCCCCTCGGGCCAGGCTGGCCTCCACCAGCATCAGTGGACACTTGGCAAAGCCCATGCCCGCCTGGGCCAGTTGCAGCAGGGTGCTGTAGTGGTTGGCCCGCACTCGCCCCTGCACCAGGATGTGCGCCTCCTCCTCCCCCTGGCGAAAGTGCCACTGCTCCCAGTCCGGGTTGTGGCCCTGCAGCAGGCAGGAGCGCCCCCCCAGCTCATAGGGAGTGGCGGGGATCCCCTCTCGCGCCAGCAGGGCGGGGCTTGCCACCACCACATCCTTGAGCCTGCCGAGCGGCAGGGCCACCAGGTTGTCGGGGATCAGCTCCATGGCCCGCAGGGCGATGTCATTCTCCCCCTGGCTCATGTCGATCATGGCATTGGTGAAGTTGAGCTCGACCTGGACGCCGGGGCACAGCTCGGCAAAACGGGCGAGCAGCTCGCTCACCATGCGGTCCCCCGTACTGACCGGGCAGGTGAAGCGCAGGCGGCCGCTGTCCTCCTCGGTCAGGGCGCGGATCCCCTCCTCCGCCTCCCGGGCCAGGGCGAAGATCTCGCCGGCCTGCTGGTGAAGCACCCGCCCCGCCTCGGTCAGGCTGAGTCTGCGGGTCGTGCGCTGGAGCAGCTGGGCATTGAGGGCGGACTCCAGGGCGCTGACATGGCGGCTCAGCATCCCCTTGCTCACCCCCAGGGCATCGGCAGCGGCGGAGAAACTGCCCCGCTGCACCACTTCATAGAAACTGGCCAGGTGAGTGATATCCATCATTAGCACCAATATGGAAACAATGGGTTCATCATAAGCGCTTTTTCTCCCTTTTTATCCCGCTATCATCAACTCATCTCAACCAGGAGCGATAGATATGAAGATTGTGATTGTGGGTGCCTCCGGCACCATTGGCGCCGCCGTCAGCGAACTGCTTGCCCAGGATCACCAGGTGATCCGGGTCGGTCACAGCCAGGGGGATGCCAGAGTGGACATGCGCGACCCCGCCTCCATCAGAGCGCTCTTCGAGCAGATCGGATCCTTCGATGCCCTGGTGGTCGCCAGCGGCAGCGTCGCCTTCAATGCCCTGACCGAGATGACGGACGAGCAGTGGCAGGTGGGGCTTCAGAGCAAGCTGATGGGCCAGATAAACCTGACCCGGGCCGCCATTGCCCACCTGAGTGACCGTGGCTCCATCACCCTCATCAGCGGCATTCTGAGCGAGGAGCCCATCCACTGGGGGGTGAGCGCCACCACCATCAACGGTGCCATCGAGCACTTCGTGAAAGGGGCCGCCTGCGAGCTGCCAAGGGGCATTCGCATCAACGTGGTGAGCCCCACCGTGCTGGAAGAGTCCATGGGCAAGTATGCCGACTTCTTCCCAGGCTTCGTGCCGGTACCCGCCGCCCGGGTGGCCCAGGCCTACAAGAAATCGGTACTGGGGGTACAGACCGGTCAGATCTTCCGGGTCAATGGCTGAGCGCTCCGGACAACCCAATGAAAACGGGCCCCGTCATGGGGCCCGTTTTGTCATCTGCGTTGCAAACGCCTCCCCTGCCACCGGCAAACGTTTGTGCGCCTGCGGCAAAAAAAGCGGTCGGCCTCAGTCGATCAGGCCGTACTGCTCCCGCAGTACCTCGATGATCTCCTGCTTCGGATTGGCACTGCGTACCAGCGGCTGACCGATGATCATCTCGGCGATCCCCACATAGGTGCGGGAGATATCCATCATCACCTCGGTGGGCAGCTTGTTGTCCCGGGCCAGGGCGAAGCGCTCGGGCATGCGGTTCTTGTTGAGCAGGATGTCCGGATCCGGGAAGTGGTTCAGCAGCCACTGGCGGAAGCCCTCTTTGGACTTCTCGATGATCTCGCCGCCGCGAAGGGCTGCGCCGTCCCAGATGCGGGAGCTGTCGGGGGTGCCCACTTCATCCATGTAGATGAGCTTCTCGCGACCGGCGGCATCGGTCACGTAACCGAACTCGAACTTGGTGTCGACGAAGACCTGATCCAGGGCAGCCAGTGCCTCGCTGATGACGTTGAAGCCCTCTTTGAGCAGCGCCTCGTAGCGGTCGATGTCCGCCGGGGAGCGGAAGCCGAAGGCCTGATGGTGGCGCTCGATGTCGCCGCGGGAGACGTTGACGTCGTCCGCTTCCGGCACGCCATCCAGCCCCTTGAGGATCCCCTTGGTGGACGGGGTAATGAGGATCTCGGGCAGCTTCTGATCCTTCTTGAGCCCTTCCGGCAGGGTGATGCCGCAGAATTCCCGCTCACCATCCTTGTAGGCACGCCACATGGAGCCGGTGATGTACTGGCGGGCAATGGCCTCGATCATCACGGGACGGGCTTTTTGCACGATCCAGACGAAGGGGTGCGGGATGTCCAGGATGTGGCTGTCCGCCAGCCCCTGCTCCTTGAACAGCTTGAACCAGTGGCTGGAGATGGCATTGAGCGCCGCGCCCTTGCCCGGCACGCCGTTCAGACCGTCCACCCCTTGCCAGATGCAGTCGAAAGCCGAGATGCGATCACTGATCACCATGAGGGCCAGGGGCGTATCGGCCGGCACATCATAGCCTTTCTCCCGAATGAGCCGGGCACTGTCTGCTGGGGTCAACCAGTAGACGCTGCGCACTTTGCCGGAATGGACAGGTTTATCGGTACGGATCGGCAAATCGTCGTTCACCGCCAATACTTGATCTGCAAGACTCATGGCTAATAACACTTCCTGTTGTGGGACTAGTTAGGCAGGGGCACCAGACCCCTGTCTGTGGGGGATTCACATCATCAGGTACTCAGGCCCGGGGCAACCGGCTCGGCACGCTGGCCCTGCGGCAACCCGGACATAACAAAACAGGGGCGCGAGGCCCCTGTTTCCATGCTTACTTCGCCCCCTGATCGGCCAAGCCCTTGGCAAAGGCCTCGGACAGGCTGATGTACATCTGGGAGATGACACCGGATGCGACAGGCTTCTTGTCCTTGTCGAACAGGGTGATGGAGGTCTTGCCGCCCGTCATCTCGCCGAGCTGGAAGCGATACTTGTCTTCCTCGAGCTTGAAGGGTTCCGCTCCCTTGGCCTTCCAGAACTCGCTGTCCGGCTCGTCGTACTCCACGTCGATCCAGCCCAGGGACTGCTGGGTATCCTTGATGGTGAAACCATAGGCAGGCAGCACCTGATTGAGGCGGCGCCACACCTGGTCAAACGACCCTTCGGCAATCCAGGCGCTCAGCTCGTTGTTGTCCAGACCCAGCTCCAGCCCCATGCCATCGCTGGACTTGTGCTGTTCACGGGCCTTGAGCTGCTTGTCGTAATAGAGGGAGAACTGGTTCAGGGCGCGGGTAGCATAACGCTGGGCGTCCGCCGGCGTCAGCACAGTGCTGGTCTCGCCGTCGATGGTCTCTTCGTGATCCAGCACCCGTACCGACATCTTGATGGCGTGACGCTGCACATCGTTGCGCAGGGTGAACTGGTAACGCTGACGGATCTTGAAGTCATCGTCATCTTCCGCCCAGCCATCGAGCACCGCTGAGTTGTCAAACCAGCCGGTCTGCAAGACGCCGTCCTGTTGATCCAGCTTCTCGGTAGTGACCTTGTGTTCGGCCAGGAAGTTCATCAGGAAGGCCCAGGTATCGCGCTCCACGCTCTGGGAGGTGCTGAGGGCATAGAAGGCGACGGTCGGCTCGCTGGCATTGGCCACCACCTGGCTGCCGGGCACCACGGTGAGCAACTGGGCGGGCGGACGCACGTCCACCTTGGCCCCGAGGGCGCCCTCACGGCTGCTCTCGGGCAGGGCCGGAATGTCGAAATTGCTGTTAAAGGCGGGGGTACTCAACCCGGCGGGCACAAGGAAGGCGCGGCCTTCGAGGCGGCTCTCTTCATACTCGAAGCCACGGTTGGCCATTTTGCGTTCCTGGGGTGAGCTGCAGGCAGCCAGCACGGCCACCGTCGCGACACTCAGTACCAGGCGCACTGCATTTCCCTTTCCATTTGCTTTAAACACTCGCCATCAACTCCGCAGTCGTCAGTGCTCGCGCCATCGCCGCTTCCCCCTCGGGGGTGAGATCGGTCAGGGGCAGACGCAAGGTCGCCGTCGCCATCAATCCCAGCCGGGCACAGGCCCATTTCACCGGGATGGGACTCGGTTCACAGAACAGAGTCTGATGCAACGGCATCAATCGATTGTTGATGTCATGAGCCTGCCCGGCATCACCGGCCAGGGCAGCACGACACATGTCGGCCATCTGGGGCGCCGCAATATTGGTGGTGACCGAAATGACACCATCGCCCCCTTGCAGCATAAAATCACATCCGCTGGCGTCATCGCCACTATAAAGCGCAAAATCCGGCCCGCACAGTTCGCGCAGCAGCGGGGTACGGCCAAGATCGCCAGTCGCTTCTTTCAAACCTATGATGCCGGGCACCTTGGCCAGACGGGCCACCGTCTCGGGTTTGAGGTCACAGCAGGTGCGACCGGGCACATTATAGAGAATTTGAGGCAGACCACTAGCCTCGGCGATCGCACAATAGTGACGATAGAGGCCTTCCTGGGTGGGTTTGTTGTAATAGGGGGTAACCGAGAGACCCGCCACCACGCCCATGGTGGCGAAACGCCGGGAAAGGGCGATGGCGTGAGCAGTATTGTTGGAGCCGCAACCCGCGATGACGGGAATGCGTCCGGCGGCGTATTCCACCGTCTTCTCAACCACGGCGATATGTTCCTGCTCGCTCAGGGTGACCGATTCTCCCGTGGTTCCCACGGCGACAATAGCGCTGGTCCCGGCATCCACATGATATTCCACCAGCGCTGCCAGACTGACCCAATCGATGTCGCCCGAAGGCAGCATGGGGGTAACGAGCGCAACAATACTACCGCGTAACATGGATAATTCTCCCGATTTTCAGGGGCGTAATGGTAAAGCTGCCCCTTTTGAAAAACAAGGGAGGCACGGGACAAGCCGTGTTACCATCCGGCACAAAACGTATGAATGCACGAGCGCACAAGAGGCCTCCCGGCAGGGTGCTGGCACCCGCGGTCAACGCATTCTCAATAATGGACGAGAGACGATTTATGACTCACTACCTGGTCGTAACGGCCATCGGCACGGACAGGCCTGGCATCGTCAATGAGGTGACCCGTCACGTCAGTGGCTGCGGTTGCAACATTGTCGACAGCCGTCTTGGCATCTTCGGCAACGAATTCACCTTCATCATGCTGCTGTCCGGTGACTGGAACAGCCTGATGCAACTGGAAATCAGCCTCCCACTGCGCAGCCAGGAGTGGGATCTCATCACCATGATGAAACGCACCGAGCGCCACCACTCCCTGCAATATGACATCAGCGCCAGCGCAGAGGTGTTGATCCGGGATCAGCCGGGCATCGTAAGTCAGTGCACCCAGTTCTTCAGCGATCACGGCTGGGACATCCAGGCCATGCAGACCATCACCCTGGAACAGCAGCCCTTCAACCTGCTCAAGGCGAACTTTCAGTTGAATCTCTCCAAGCAGGGAGAAGAGCCCGGCTCGAAGACGGCCTTCGCCGATTTCTGTCGTGGACTGGGCGCCGAGTCGTTCGAATTCATCGTCAATCACAAGTACGCCTGACGGCGTTTATCCGAGGAGACCCCATGTCACCACTAGAAGCTGGTACCCAGGCCCCCGATTTCTCCCTCTCCGATCAGGACGGCAATCAGGTTCGCCTCGCCGACCTGCGCGGCAAGAAGGTGCTGATCTATTTCTACCCCAAGGCGATGACCCCGGGTTGCACCACCCAGGCCTGCGGTCTGCGCGACGTCAATAGCGAGCTGGCTGCCCTCAATGTGGTGGTGCTCGGCATCAGCCCTGACAGCGCCAAGCGCCTGAAAAAGTTCGAGGAGCGCGACAACCTCAACTTCCGCCTGCTGGCCGATGAGGATCACGCGGTGGCCGATGCCTTTGGCGTCTGGGGCCCGAAGAAGTTCATGGGCAAGGAGTATGACGGCATTCATCGCCTGAGTTTCCTCATCGACGAAGAGGGCAAGGTTGCCCATCGCTTCGACAAGTTCAAGACCAGCAATCACCATCAGGTGGTGCTCGACCTCGTCAAGGGGTAAGCCACCAGCGGCATTGTTGCAGGGCTCGCCATGGCGGGCCCTGCTCGTTTCACCACGGCATCAGCCCCCACTCTCTGGCGGCTCACCAGGGCGCCTCCTCCCCCCTTTTCTCGCCAACCTCCCCTCTCAGATCAAAAAATTCATCCTGGATATGGGTTAACGTGACCCCAGATTCATTTTCCAGCGAGACAGCCCATGAACATGAGCCACACCGAACGCCTGATCCTGAGCAACCAGTACGAGATCCTGGCCAAACTCAATCCGGAAAAGGCGGCGTTTTACCAGCGTGCCAGCACCATCGTCGAGCGCGGCTACTGCCTGCAGATCCTCGAGCTGGAGAAGAGCTTCGGCCATCTGGATCTCGCCACCTGCCAGGAGGTGCTGGACACCCTGGAGCTGCACCATGCACTGGCCATCTCCTGGGGCAACCTGGATGCCAGCGCCCGGGCCGATGTCAACGAGAGCCGCCTTGCCTTCAACGGCTACAGCCGCAGCCAGGAGCGGGAACTGGTGGATTACGTCTGCTTCCTGCTGGAAGTGGACAAGCGCTTCCCCGAACTGCCCTGCCCCTGCGACGAGCTCTCCAGCGACATCGCCATGCGGGACAAGTACCAGCGCATGCTGGCGGTCTGGCGTCAGTGCCCCCGTCAGTACAAGCTCTCCATCCAGGAGATCAGCAAGGTGCTGGCCGCCTGAATGTGAAAAAGGCGCCTGAGGGCGCCTTTGTCGTCAGTCTGACTTCGGAAAGTCATTCGTAGAGGAAGGATTTGTCCAGCTGCTTGAAGGCGGCGTTGAGGGTATCGGCCAGCTCTTCGTAGCGGGGATGGGCCACCAGCTGACGCTGGCCCCCTTGCTCGTTCATCTTGCCGTTTATCTCCCGATACCAGGTGGCGAGGGAGGGAGGCAGCCGGGTATCGGCGCGCTGGCCGAGCCAGTAGTACCCTTGCAGCGGCAGGCTGAGCAGGAAGAGCACGGACGCCATCACGGAGGGCCAGTAATGAAGCTCGCCAAACTGGAACTGCACCATGACGCTGAGCACCGCCAGTGCCGGAATCACCTTGAGGGCGAATTCGGTGGCCTTGATCACCCGATTCTCCGGGAACATGGAATTAAGCTCGGGACGGCGCGGCCAAAGAGTCATATAATGACGGCCTTGCTGTAATTTAGTTCCAAAAATGTTCATGCTCATGCTACCTCCGAGCTCTTTTCGAACGCATTAACGGCAAAACCTCGACAATATTTGAGAGGCAATAACAAAGGTTGAGGATGACTTTGTTATTTTTCAACAATCAGGTTATCCTTTGTACGCCCATTTTTACGCTGGGGCACGGCCACTGACCAGTCAGGGACGTCTGAATTTCGGGTCTTGTATCACTATACAAGGGGCAAGCAACAGATTGCCAACCCTCATAAGGATAAGTTGATAGTTTTTGGACGCACCGCGTCCGGCGCATCCTCCAACCCAACCCAATCTGCGATAGGATTTATTCATGAGTAAGCTGGTTCTTGTTCTTAACTGTGGCAGCTCGTCCCTGAAGTTTGCTGTCATTGACGCAACCACCGGTGATGACCTGCTGTCCGGCCTGGCCGAATGCTTCAACCTCGACGACGCCCGCATCAAGTGGAAGCTGAACGGCGAGAAAGGCAACGCTGATCTGGGTGCCGGTGCCGCTCACCAGGAAGCGCTGGACTTCATCGTTCACAAGATCCTGCCGCTCAACCCGGAACTGTCCAAGAACCTGATCGCCATCGGCCACCGCGTGGTACACGGCGGCGAGCGTTTCACCTCCTCCGTTCGCATCTGTGATGACGTCATTGCCGGCATCGAAGCCGCCATTCCTTACGCACCGCTGCACAACCCGGCTCACCTGATCGGTATCCGTGCCGCCCTGAAGGTCTTCCCGGAACTGGCCGAGAAGAACGTCGCCGTGTTCGACACCGCCTTCCACCAGACCATGCCGGAAGAAGCCTTCCTGTACGCCCTGCCGTACAAGCTCTACAAAGAGAACGGCATCCGTCGCTACGGCGCCCACGGCACCAGCCACTACTACATCAGCCTGGAAGCGGCCAAGCAGCTGAACAAGCCGGTGGAAGAGCTCAACATCATCAACTGCCACCTTGGCAACGGCGGCTCCGTCTGCGCCATCAAGAACGGCCAGTCCGTCGACACCTCCATGGGCCTGACCCCGCTGGAAGGCCTGGTGATGGGTACCCGTTCCGGTGACATCGATCCGGCCATCATCTTCTTCCTGCACGACAAGCTGGGCATGAGCGTTGCCGAGATCAACACCATGCTGACCAAGGAATCCGGCCTGCAGGGTCTGACCGAAGTCACCTCCGACTGCCGTTTCGTTGAAGACAACTACGACAGCAAGGAAGAAGCCAAGCGCGCCATGGACGTGTACTGCTACCGTCTGGCCAAGTACATCGGTGCCTACGCCGCCGCCATGGACGGTCGTCTGGATGCCGTGGTCTTCACCGGCGGCATCGGCGAGAACTCCGCCCCGATCCGTGAGATCACCCTGAACAAGCTGGGCCTGCTGGGTTTTGACGTCGACCACGACGCCAACCTGAAGGCTCGCTTCGGCAAGGGCGGCGAGATCACCAAGGCTGGTTCCACCAAGGCCCTGGTTATCCCGACCAACGAAGAGTGGGTCATCGCCCACGACGCGCTGGAACTGGTCGGCGCATAAATTAGCTGTAGAGCAAGGCCGCCCCAGGGCGGCCTTTTCCTGATCCCAAAAAATGAACAAGGGGTAATAAGTGGCACGCACTATTATGCTCATCCCGGTCGGCACTGGTGTCGGCGTAACCTCCGTGAGCCTTGGCGTCGTTCGCGCCATGGAACGTCACGGTGTCAATGTCAGCTTCTTCAAACCGGTCGCTCAGCCGCGTCCGGGTGAAACCGGTACCGAGCGCTCCACCGCCGTGATCCGCGCCGCCGCCAACATCAACCCGCCCGAGCCGTTCGCCCTCTCCTACGCCGAGAACATGATCACCTCCAGCAACACCGACATCCTGCTGGAAGAGATCGTGGCCCGCTTCGAAGAGCACGTGAAGACCAGCGGTGCCGAAGTGGTGGTGATCGAGGGCCTGGTTCCGACCGACAAGCAACCCTTTGCCAACAAGCTGAACTACGACGTCGCCAAGGCGCTGGACGCCGACATGGTGTTCGTGACCCATCCGGGCAACGACTCCAGCCAGAAGCTCAAAGAGCGCATCGAGCTGGCCTGCTCCAACTTCGGTGGCGTCAACAACCCGCGCATCGTGGGCTGCGTCATCAACAAGGTGGGTGCCCCGGTTGACGAGCACGGTGTGACCCGTCCCGACCTGACCGAGATGTTCGAAGCGCACCACCACGGCGCCGATACCGGCCACAACCTGGAAGTGCTGCAAGTCTTCGGCAAGAGCCCGCTGCGCATCCTCGGCTGCATCCCCTGGAACACCCAGCTGATCGCCCCGCGCGCCAAGGATCTCGCCAAGCACCTGGCCGCCAAGATCATCAACAAGGGTGAGCTGGAAAGCCGCCGCCTGCAGACCGTGACCTTCTGTGCCCGCTCCATCCACAACATGATCGAGCACTTCCGTCCGGGCAGCCTGCTGGTGACCTCCGGCGACCGCTCCGACGTCATCGTCTCCGCCTGCCTCTCCGCCATGAACGGCGTCAAGCTGGGTGCCCTGCTGCTGACCGGCAACTACCACCCGGAACCCCAGGTGATGGCCCTGTGCCAACAGGCCATGGCCACCGGTCTGCCGATCATGATCACCGGCACCAACACCTGGCAGACCGCCGTCAGCCTGCAGAACTTCAACGTCGACATCCCGGAAGATGACCGCGAGCGGATCGAGCTGGTACAGGACTACGTTGCTGGTCACATCGACAAGCACTGGATCGAGTCTCTCTCCGCCAAGTCCACCCGCTCCCGTCGCCTGAGCCCGCCAGCCTTCCGCTACCAGCTGACCGAGCTGGCCCGTCAGGCCAACAAGCGCGTCGTGCTGCCGGAAGGGGAAGAGCCGCGCACCATCAAGGCGGCCGCCATCTGTGCCGAGCGCGGTATCGCCCGTCCGGTGCTGCTGGGCAACCCGGAAGAGATCCGTCGTGTTGCCGAACAGCAGGGCGTGATCCTGACCGACCGCGTCGAGATCATCGATCCCGTTGCCGTGCGCGAGCGTTACGTGGCCCGTCTGGTCGAGCTGCGCAAGAACAAGGGCATGACCGAAGTGGTTGCCCGCGAGCAGCTGGAAGACAACGTGGTACTGGGTACCATGATGCTGGAGCGCAACGAGGTCGACGGTCTGGTATCCGGCGCCGTGCACACCACTGCCAACACCATCCGTCCGCCGATGCAGATCATCAAGACCGCCCCGGGCTCTTCCCTGATCTCCTCCATCTTCTTCATGCTGCTGCCGGACCAGGTACTGGTCTACGGTGACTGCGCGATCAACCCGGATCCCACTGCCGAGCAGCTGGCCGAGATCGCCATCCAGTCCGCCGACTCCGCCGCCGCCTTCGGTATCGAGCCGCGCGTGGCCATGATCTCCTACTCCACCGGCACCTCCGGCGCCGGCGCGGACGTGGAGAAGGTGCGTGAAGCGACCGAGCTGGCCAAGGCCAAGCGTCCCGACCTCATCATCGACGGCCCGCTGCAGTACGATGCGGCCATCATGGAGAACGTCGCCAAGTCCAAGGCACCGAACTCCCCGGTTGCCGGCAAGGCCACCGTGTTCGTGTTCCCGGATCTGAACACCGGCAACACCACCTACAAGGCGGTACAGCGCTCCGCCGAGCTGGTCTCCATCGGCCCCATGCTGCAAGGCATGCGCAAGCCGGTCAACGACCTCTCCCGTGGCGCCCTGGTGGACGACATCGTCTACACCATCGCTCTGACCGGCATCCAGGCAGCCCAGGCCGAGTAATCGACCCGCAGTCCGATGCAATGAAAAACCCGCCGAGAGGCGGGTTTTTTTATGGCTCGCGCCCAGAAATGTTGATCCGCAAGATCAGGTCGGGATCCCGTCCGGATCCACGGACAGATCCGCGTTCCGCCCTTGGCAAGGCTCGAGGGATAAGCAAACGCTCACACCCTCGCCAGGGGATTGCACAAATGCGATCCAGCCAGGATCAAATTGAAATATCCCTTTAAGATCATGCGACTAACGCCAGACACACCGCTAATCTACAGAGTTTTCCACAGCTTTTGTGGATAGTTTACCGATCATTTGAAAGAAAATAACAGGTGAAGCCCCTCCCTTCCCCCTTCTCTTTCACCCCTCGATAACCTCCTGATGCTGTGGCCAGCATCCCTACCGGCGCCCCCACTTGCCCGCAACGCTGCCAGACACGAAAAAGGGCTCCGAAGAGCCCTTGAACAGCTATTTTCACATCCGGCCACATCAGGGACGCAGGGATTTGTCCGCCCGGGAGATGCCACAGACACCGGAGCGCACCACTTCGATGATCTCGTTGGTCTGGGCAGCCGTCTTGATGAAGGCGTCCAGCTTTTCGCTGGTCCCGACGAGCTGCACCGTGTAGAGCTCGGGGGTGACGTCGACGATCTGGCCACGGAAGATGTCCGCCAGCCGCTTCAGTTCGTCACGTGCACCACCGGCGGCACGCGCCTTGACCAGCGCGATCTCCCGCTCGATGTGCTCACCCTCGCTCAGGTCACACACCTTGAGCACGTCCACCAGCTTGTGCAACTGCTTCTGGATCTGCTCCAGCACCCGCTCATCCCCCATGGTGACGATGGTCATGCGGGACAGGGTGGGATCCTCGGTGGGGGCCACCGTCAGGGTCTCGATGTTGTAGCCGCGCTGGGAGAAGAGACCTACCACACGGCTCAGGGCACCGGATTCGTTCTCCAGCAGAACGGAAATTATATGTCTCATCAGGTTCTCTCCGTCTTGCTCAGCCACATCTCGTCCATGGCGCCAAATTTGATCTGCATCGGATAGACGTGCTCGTCCGGATCGACCGAGATGTCCATGAACACCAGTCTGTCCTTCATGGCAAAGGCCTTCTCCATGGCGCTCTCCAGCTCCGCCGGATCGCTCACCGCGATGCCGACGTGGCCATAGGCTTCTGCCAGCTTGACGAAGTCAGGCAGGGATTCCATGTAGGAGTGGCTGTGACGGCCGCCGTAGAACATCTTCTGCCACTGCTTGACCATGCCCAGCGCACGGTTGTTGATGGAGATGATCTTGATGGGCACCCCGTACTGCATGCAGGTGGAGAGCTCCTGAATGTTCATCTGCACCGAGCCGTCGCCGGTGACGCAGCAGACCACCGCATCCGGGTTGGCAAACTGGGCGCCCATGGCGGCCGGAATGCCGAACCCCATGGTGCCGAGACCACCTGAGTTGATCCACTGACGCGGCTTGGCAAACGGGTAGTAGAGGGCGGCAAACATCTGGTGCTGGCCGACGTCGGAGGCGACGAACGCCTCCCCTTTGGTCACCTTGTAGAGAGTCTCGATGACCTGCTGCGGCTTGATCAGGGTGGGATGGGTTTCGTAGGCCAGGCAGTTGCGGGAGCGCCACTGGTTGATCTGCTCCCACCAGTCCGCCAGCGCCTGCTTGTCGTTGTCAAAGCCGCACTCGCGGATCACTTCCAGCATCTGTTCCAGCACGGTTTCCACCGAGCCGACGATGGGCACATGGGCCTGTACCGTCTTGGAGATGGAGGTGGGGTCGATGTCGATGTGGACTATGGTAGCGTTGGGGCAGAACTTGGCTACGTTGTTGGTCACGCGGTCATCGAAGCGGGCACCCACGGCGAAGATGAGATCCGCGTTGTGCATGCTCTTGTTCGCTTCGAAGGTGCCGTGCATGCCGAGCATGCCGATGAACTGCGGATGGGTGCCGGAGAAGGCGCCCAGTCCCATCAGAGTAGTGGTCACCGGCAGGTTCAGCAGCTCCGCCAGCTTGGTCACCAGGTGATCCGCATTGGCGTTGATGGCGCCGCCACCCACGTACATGACCGGGCGGCTCGCCTCGGTCAGCAGCTTGGCAGCCCGCTTGATCTGGCCCTTGTGTCCCGCCTTGGTCGGATTGTAGGAGCGCAGGGAAACGGACTCGGGATACTGATAGGGGAACTTCTCTTTCGGATTCTGCACGTCTTTGGGCAGATCCACCACCACGGGCCCCGGGCGGCCACTGGCGGCAATGTAATAGGCCTTCTTGATGGCCTCGGG
Source organism: Aeromonas sp. s6 (assembly GCF_040907815.1). Taxonomy (NCBI): domain Bacteria; kingdom Pseudomonadati; phylum Pseudomonadota; class Gammaproteobacteria; order Aeromonadales; family Aeromonadaceae; genus Aeromonas; species Aeromonas sp. s6. Next base: position 19,531 of record NZ_JBFOCN010000027.1, on the reverse strand, counting down.
AATGTCGCTGGCTTTCTTGCACAGGAAGCTGTGCTTCACCACCGGGCGGGAGATGCCGATCATGTCGGTCTCCTGGAACGCATCCTCCCCGATCATGCTGGTCGGCACCTGGCCGGACAGGATCACCAGGGGAATGGAATCCATGTAGGCGGTGGCGATCCCCGTGATGCAGTTGGTGGCGCCGGGACCCGAGGTCACCAGCACAGTGCCCACCTTGCCGGTGGAGCGGGCGTAACCGTCCGCCATGTGCACTGCGGCCTGCTCATGCCGCACCAGGACATGCTCCATCTTGCCGTTTTCGAAGAGAGCGTCATAGATGTCGAGCACTGAGCCACCAGGGTAGCCGAAAACGTGTTCCACTCCCTGATCTTCCAGCGCTCTAACCACCATCTGGGCGCCTGATAACATCTCCATGATAAAGCCCTCCAGGCTTTGCTCCGTTAAGCGAAAGCTATCGACAGTCCGCTGCTTCCCGGCAGCGCCGATCCGAGTCTTGTTGTTGTCTGCAGGCAGATCAGGCGAGTTCGGAGCCGTCGATAGTAGAAAAATAGGGGTTTTCCATCATTCACCCGAAAAGCGGGTGAAAAACCAACTTAACCCGCCCGTGAACGCTTGTCCACGGCTTTGTCTGGCCATAACAGTCATAAATTTCAAACAGCTATTAACATTCAGTGACTTGGCCACCAGACGGGCAACAAAGAGGGGCCCTGGGGGGAACAACCAGCGGATCATGCTGCCCGCGTCGGTCAGGAACAAAATAAACGGCCCACCCCGAGGGGGTGGGCCGTCAAAAACTGGCTGGTTTCACTGCTCGTCTTCGGGTTCTGCCAGCCAGATCTGCTGATCCGGATCCGTCTCTTCGCAGACCGAAATGCTGACACCCATGTCGAGCAGCTCATGCAGGGTGAGATTGTCTGCCAGAGTCATGGTGTCGCCGTTTTCATTGGTAAAGCGCATGGTGTCCGTCCTCTCCGTGGTGGGATCGACTCAGTTTAGTCAAAGGCGCTGAGTTGGGATAACCAGGGACGCTCCTGGCCGGTACGGCTGGCAAGCTCCCCCAGGCTGTCACACACCTCCTCCGGAAAGAGGGTCCTGCCCCAGAGGCGGCGGGAGAGCGCCCCCACCTCCTCCCCGGCCCCGGCCAGCAACCAGTCGGCCAGCTCTCCTGCCACATCGGGATAGCGTACCCTGCCAGGAGAAGGGGCCTCCAGCCAGCTTCGCACCGCATTGGCATCCAGGCTGTCCATCAACTGGGCCAGCCCCATCAGTTCCAGGGTCCTGCCGTTGGTCAACTGCTCGAACTGGCCCCCCAGGGGTTTGACCAGCAGCTTCTTGCCCAAGGAGAGCGCCTCGGAGGCAAGCTCGAATCCCGCATTGCTGATGACCCCGCGACAACCTGCCAGCGCCAGCTTGAAGCCCTCTCTGGCCTGAGGTTCAAAGCGGATGTTGCGCCACTCGCTACGCTTGCGCACCTCGGGATGGAAGCAGATGAACGACTGCGGGCTGAAACGCGACAACAGGGCCGCGATCGTCTCTGTCTGCTCGAATGGCAGATAGACCAGGATCTGCTGGTTGTCCGGCACCGGCTCGAGGGGATCGACGATGGGAGGCAGCAGGGGCTGGCCGAAATGGAACCAGTGCAGCCCCAGGGACTGGCGTACCGGCGCAAAATGGCGCATCAGCTGACGGTTGAAGCCGCTCTCCCCCCAGCGCGGGATCGGCCAGTCGAAGCTCGCCTGATGGCTGATGGTGAGGCTGGGTTTGCCCCAGCGGCGAGCCGCATGGGCACTGAGCGGCTCGAAGTCGCTGATGACCAGATCGTACTCGCGACAATCGAGGGCACGCAGATCTTGCCAGAAACGCAGGGGAGAGAGTCCCTTGAGGGTGCGCCAGCCCGAGATGCGCCCCTGATGGCTGGCGAAAGTGATACCGGGGTAGGTGCGATAATCCCCGAACTCCCCCATCTCGAAGTAGCCGTCGGCGGCGCGCCCGCTGAACAGATAGTCCACCGCCACGCCCCTGCTCTTCAATGCGCGCGCCAGGGTCCGGCTACGACTGATGTGGCCGTTGCCGGTCCCCTGAACGCCGAACAGTATCCTCATCCCTGGCTCCAACCCAGCGCCCAGAGGGCGCAACCACCGCCAAGCAGCGCCCCGGCCACCAGATCACTCAGATAATGCACCCCGAGCAGCAGGCGGGACGCCCCCACCAGCGCGGCCCAGACAAACAGCAGCGGTGCCCAGAGCGGGAAACTGGCGGCCAGTACGGTCGCCATCAGAAAGGCGGCCGCGGTGTGGCCCGAGGGCAGGCTGTAACGATCCGACGGGGTGATGAAGACAGGTAGCCCTGCCGGGCGCTGGCGTTTGAGGGCATTCTTGAGCAGCAGGTAGAGCGGCAACTCGAGGGCAAACGCCCAGAGCGCCATACTGACCGCCTCCTGCCCGGCGCTCCCCTGCCACCAGAGCAAGCAGGCCGCCACGGCATAGAGGGGGCCGTCACCGGTACGGGAGACAAGCCGGCTTATCCTGGCCTGCGGCTGATTGTAGGGATGAAGCAGGCAGACACGGCACACCCGCAGGTCCCATTGCTGGATCTTGTTCATCACGGCCCTCCCTTGCATCCTGAGTGCAGACTAGGAGGGCAGCATGACACTTCGTTGACGCCCAGATAACAGATTGATGAAAAAAAGGGCCCAGGGGCCCTTTTTCATCCGTCATCCCGAAAAAGTCAGTTCAGGGCACCGCGCAGGCCGTTTTCCATCAGGCGGCAGTTGTGGGCCGCGAGGCGGCTCATGAAGTGCTCGTCCACCGTCAGACCAAACACCTGTTCGTAGAGATCCTTCATCACGAACGGCTGCCACATCATGCTGAGGAAGGAGATCTTCAGCATCTCGGGGTCCAGGTTGTCCGCCAACTGGCCGTTGGAGCGCATGGATTCGAGCAGGGCATCGAACTGGGGAAGTTGGCGATCCAGCAGGCGGCTCAGCACAAAATCACGCCCCGGGCTCTTTTCAGTGGACAATGCGCTGGAGATGGCGGAAGTCAGCTCGCTGTTGGGCGCCATCACCTGATAGTAGGTGTTGAGCAGATCGGTCAGGCTGCGGTTGCTGCTCTCGTCGTGCCAGGCTTGCTCGAGGGGCTCGGCCACATCCCCCAGCACCGCCTTGTAGAGGCCTTCCTTGCTGCCGAAGTAGTAGTGGATCATCGCCAGATTGGAGCCTGCCAGCTCGGCAATCTCGCGGGTCGTCACCTTGCTGTAGGGGGTGTTGAGAAAACGTTCGCGTGCGGCGGCAAGCAGCTTGTCACGAATGTCGGAACGTCCGACTGGACGGCCAGGTCTGCGTTTTTCCATGGAATACCTCAGATAATTCAGCAAGGGCTGATAAGTCGATCTGATTGTGCGGGTGATCGAGTACAGCAGGAATGACCAGATAATCAGGCATGAACCGAATATGGGACAAGAGAATTTGCACTCCTTTACAATCCGATTAAATAAACCAGTGGATTGAACCTGTCCATTCCGGTTGACACAGCATAAAAATCTCGTTATTGGTAGTAGCGTTATCGACTGGAAGGATTGAGACATCATGCGTATTGCCGCTCCGCTACTACTGCTCTCCCTAATCGCGACTCCTCGCGCGGGATCCTTGTAGCCGGGCTAAGGCATAGCCGGAATTTACAGAAACCCGTGCACCCCGCACGGGTTTTTTTATGCCATGCAGGATGCACGCAGCGAACTTAGGAAGAGGGAAGTCACATGTCAGATCGGGTCATCATATTCGACACCACCTTGCGTGATGGTGAGCAGGCGCTGTCGGCCAGCTTGACGGTCAAGGAGAAGCTGCAGATCGCCCAGGCGCTGGAGCGGCTCGGTGTCGATATCATGGAAGTGGGTTTCCCCGTCTCCTCCCCCGGCGATTTTCAATCGGTTCAGACCATCGCCCGCCACATCAAGAACAGCCGGGTCTGCGCCCTGGCCCGCGCCCTGCAAAAAGACATCGATGCCGCCGGCGAAGCCTTGAAAGTGGCAGAGGTGTTTCGCATCCATACCTTCATCTCCACCTCCTCCATCCACGTGGAGAGCAAGCTGAAAAAGAGCTTCGAAGACGTGCTGGAGATGGGGGTCGGCGCCATCAAGCACGCCTTGCGCTACACCGATGACGTGGAGTTCTCCTGCGAAGATGCGGGCCGCACCCCGATAGACAACCTGTGCCGCATGGTGGAAGCCGCCATCAAGGCCGGCGCCCGCACCATCAACATTCCTGACACCGTGGGCTACACGGTGCCGACCGAATTCTCCGGCATCATCCACACCCTGTTCAACCGGGTGCCCAACATCGACAAGGCCATCATCTCGGTGCACTGCCACGACGATCTGGGCCTCTCGGTGGCCAACTCCATCAGTGCCGTGCAGATGGGGGCCCGCCAGATCGAGTGCACCATCAACGGCATCGGCGAGCGTGCTGGCAACTGCTCTCTGGAAGAGGTCGCGATGATCCTGAAAACCCGCGCCGACCTGCTCGGGGTACACACCAACATCCGCCACAGCGAGATCCATCGCACCAGCACCCTCGTCAGTCAAATCTGCAACATGCCGGTGCAGCCCAACAAGGCCATCGTCGGCGCCAACGCCTTCTCCCACAGCTCAGGCATCCATCAGGACGGGGTGCTCAAGGCGAAGAACACCTATGAAATCATCACCCCCGAGAGCATCGGTCTCACCCAGAACAACCTCAACATGACCTCCCGCTCCGGCCGCCACGTCATCAAGCACCGAATGGAGTCCATGGGCTACGCCGAGAGCAGCTACGACCTCGACGATCTCTACGCCAAGTTCCTCACCCTGGCCGACAAGAAGGGCCAGGTGTTCGACTACGACCTGGAGGCCCTCGCCTTCTTCAGCCAGATCCACGAGGAGCCTGAGCACTTCAAGCTGGAGTACCTCGGCGTACAGAGCGGCAGCTCGGTGCTCGCCACCGCCTCGGTCAAGCTCAAGGTAGGCCAGGATCTGGTGTGCGAGGCCGCCACCGGCAACGGCCCGGTGGATGCGGTCTACCAGTGCATCAACCGCATCACCGGCTACGAGATCCGCATCGATAAATACGAACTCAAGGGCAAGGGCGAGGGCAAGAACGCCCTCGGCCAGGTGGACATCGTCGCCGAATACAAGGGGCGCAAGTTCCACGGCATGGGGCTGGCCACCGACATCATCGAATCCTCGGCCCAGGCCCTGGTCCACGTGATCAACAGCATCTGGCGCGCGGACCAGGTGGCCGAGCAGATGGAGCGCAACCACACCATCAAATCGGAAACCGTCTGAGCCCGCCGCCGGACAAGATGACAGCATGACATGGGGAGGACCGGGGCCAGGGCCGTGGCCCGGACCGGCCTCCCGGATGAAACGGAATCACACTATCAAGACGGAGAGAGTATGAGCAGTTATCGGATCGCAGTATTGCCGGGTGACGGCATTGGCCCGGAAGTGATGGCAGAAGCCATCAAGGTACTGGAAAAGGTGCAGACCAAATTCGGCTTCTCCCTCGACTATGACCGTCACGACGTCGGCGGCATCGCCATCGACAACCACGGCACACCGCTGCCCCAGAGCACGATCAAAGGCTGCGAAGCGGCCGATGCGGTGCTGTTCGGATCAGTCGGTGGCCCCAAGTGGGAGCACCTGCCGCCCAACGATCAGCCGGAGCGCGGTGCCCTGCTGCCCCTGCGTGCCCACTTCAAACTGTTCTGCAACCTGCGCCCGGCCCGCATCTACACCGGTCTGGAGCAGTTCTCCCCGCTGCGTGCCGACATCTCCGATCGCGGCTTCGACATCGCCTGCGTGCGCGAGCTGACCGGCGGCATCTATTTCGGCCAGCCCAAGGGGCGTGAAGGGGAAGGCGCCACCGAGAAGGCCTTCGACACCGAGGTGTACCACCGCTTCGAGATCGAGCGCATCGCCAAGATAGCGTTTGAATCGGCCCGGGTGCGCAAGGCCAGGGTCACCTCCATCGACAAGGCCAACGTGCTCGCCTCCTCCATCCTGTGGCGCGAGGTGGTGACCGAGGTCGCCAAGTCCTACCCGGACGTGGCCCTGAACCACATGTACATCGACAACGCCACCATGCAGCTCATCAAGGATCCGTCCCAGTTCGACGTGCTGCTCTGCTCCAACCTGTTCGGTGACATCCTCTCCGACGAGTGCGCCATGATCACCGGCTCCATGGGCCTGCTCCCCTCCGCCAGCCTTAACGAATCCGGCTTCGGCCTGTTCGAGCCGGCCGGTGGCTCGGCCCCGGATATCGCCGGCAAGGGGATTGCGAATCCCATCGCCCAGATCCTCTCCGCCGCCCTGATGCTGCGTTACAGTCTCGGCCAGGAAGCCGCCGCCCAGGCCATCGAGCAGGCCGTGGCCCAGACCCTGGCAGAAGGCTATTTCACCGCCGACCTGCATCAGGCCAGCGCCACGCACCCGGTGCAGAGCACGGCCGACATGGGCAGCCAGATCGCTGCGCGCATCTGATCCCACGGCATCGATAACAAGGAAACCGAGCAATGTCCAAGACCCTCTATCAGAAAGTGTTCGACGCCCACGTGGTGCGGGAAGTGGAAGGGGAAACCCCTCTCATCTACATCGACCGTCATCTGGTGCATGAAGTGACCAGCCCCCAGGCATTCGACGGCCTGCGCGCCATGAACCGCCAGCTGCGTCGCCCGGATCTGACCTGGGCCACCATGGATCACAACGTCTCCACCACCACCAAGGACATCGCCGCCTCCGGCGAGATGGCCCGCATCCAGATGGAGACACTCGCCGCCAACTGCAAGGCGTTCGGGGTTCGTCTCTATGACTTGAACCACAAATACCAGGGCATCGTCCACGTGATGGGCCCCGAGCTCGGCATCACATTGCCAGGCACCACCATCGTCTGCGGTGACTCTCACACCGCCACCCACGGCGCCTTCGGGTCGCTCGCATTCGGTATCGGCACCTCCGAAGTGGAACACGTGATGGCCACCCAGACCCTGAAACAGGGCCGCGCAAGGACCATGCGTATCTCTGTCAACGGCAAACTGGCCGCAGGCATCAGCGCCAAAGACGTGGTGCTCGCCATCATCGGCAAGGTAGGTCACGCAGGCGGGACCGGCTACGTGGTAGAGTTTGCCGGTGAAGCCATCGAGGGGCTCACCATGGAAGGGCGCATGACGGTGTGCAACATGGCCATCGAACTCGGCGCCAAAGCTGGCATGATTGCCCCCGACCAGACCACCATCGACTACATCCGTGGCAAGGAGTTCGCTCCCAAGGGGGAGGCGCTGGAGCAGGCCATCGCCTACTGGCTGACCCTCAAGAGCGACGAAGGTGCCCACTTCGACGCCGAAGTGGTGCTCGACGCAGCCGACATCGCCCCGCAAGTGACCTGGGGAACCAACCCGGGCCAGGTGATTGCCGTCAATGAGCCCATCCCTGCACCGGAATCCTTCGCCGATCCGGTGGAGCAGCAGTCCGCCCGCAAGGCCCTCGCCTACATGGACCTGCAACCGGGCCAGAAGCTCTCCGACGTGGCCATCGACAAGGTGTTCATCGGTTCGTGCACCAACAGCCGCATCGAGGATCTGCGCGCGGCTGCCGCCATCGCCCGTGGCCGCAAGGTCGCCGCCGGGGTACAGGCCCTGGTGGTGCCGGGCTCCGAGCAGGTGAAGGCCCAGGCCGAGGCCGAGGGGCTGGACAAGATCTTCATCGAGGCAGGCTTTGAGTGGCGTTTGCCCGGCTGCTCCATGTGTCTGGCCATGAACAACGACCGGCTGCAACCGGGGGAGCGCTGCGCCTCCACCAGCAACCGCAACTTCGAGGGGCGTCAGGGTCGTGCCGGTCGCACCCACCTGGTGAGCCCGGCCATGGCCGCCGCCGCCGCCGTCACCGGCCGCTTCGCCGACATTCGTGCACTGTAAGAGGGAACGTACATGACAGGTTTCAAACAGCATAAAGGGATCGTCGTTCCCCTCGACAGCGCCAACGTCGACACCGACGCCATCATTCCCAAGCAGTTCCTGCAGAAGGTGAACCGCATCGGCTTTGGCAAGCACCTGTTCCACGACTGGCGCTTCCTGGACGATGCAGGGGAACAGCCCAACCCGGAGTTCGTACTGAACAAACCGCAATTCGCCGGTGCCAGCATCCTGCTGGCCCGCGAGAACTTCGGCTGCGGCTCGAGTCGCGAGCACGCCCCCTGGGCGCTGGCGGACTACGGCTTCAAGACCATGATCGCCCCGAGCTTTGCCGACATCTTCTACGGCAACGCCATCAACAACGGCATGGTGCCGGTTCGTCTGAAAGAGGAGGAGGTCGACGCCCTGTTCCAGCTGGTCGCCGCCCAGCCGGGTATCGAGATCGAAGTGGATCTGGAGGCCAACCAGGTGCGTGCAGGCAGCCTCACGTTCGGCTTCGAAATCGACGAGTTCCGTCGCTACTGTCTGCTCAACGGGCTGGATGCCATCGGTCTGACCCTGCAGCACGAGGCCGCCATCAGCGCCTTCGAGGCGAAGCAGCCAAGCTGGATTTGACGAGCCTGCGACAAGAAAGCGAGTAGAATCAACAGGGAGCCAAGGCTCCCTGTTTTATTGTCGGGTCGCTGTACAAAGCCCGCCACCTCTGCATGTCCGACAGGAGACACCCATGTCCGCAAGGGGCGCCCTTTCATTGCTCTGCCTGCTGCTCAGCCTCCCGGCCCTGGGCGGGCAGACCTCTTTCACCAACAGTGGCGGTCAGCTCAACGTCGGCTGGCAGGACAGGGAGGGCAAGGCGCAGCAGCTCAGCTACCGGCTGGAGGCGGGCAAGCTGCCCCCTCTCATCGCTTACCGTCCGGCCAGGATGCAGGAAGACGTACTGCAAAGCCTGCTGCAACAGGCCCCCCTGGCGTTCCCCGAGGTGCAGTTCTCCCTCGTTCGCCCCGCCATGAGCCTCAGCATCAAGAGCCGCAACGCCAACAAGGCGCGGGAAGCCTCCCAATGGGTCAAGCCCGAGCAGGCCAAACTGGAGGCTGCCTGGCTCACGCAGCACTACTTCCAGCCCTTCACTGCCCCCGACGGCGCTCCCGCCATCAAGCAGGATCATGTGCGCATCGCCCTGGAGAGCCGGGACGAACTGGCCCCGTTGATGGAGCAGCTCAAGCAGGAAGGGGCCACCGAGACCGAGGCGCGCCAGAAGACGGTGGCCCACATGCTCGACTTCATCCAGGCCATCCCCTATCAACTGCTCGACAGCCAGTCGGGCCGCTCTGGCAAGGGGTTTCTGAGCCCGCGCCAGGTGCTGGAGCAGAACCGGGGGGATTGCGACAGCAAGGTGACCCTGATGGCCGCCCTGCTGGCCCAGGGGTATCCCGATCTCAAGCAGGCCATGGTGTTCGTGCCGGGACACGCCCTGCTGGGGGTGGCCTTGCCAGCCAAACCGGGGGAAGCCACCTTGAGCCGGGCGGGGGAGACCTACCTCCTGATGGAGCCGACCGGCCCGGCCCAGCTGCCCATGGGCCAGCTCGCGCCCACCAGCAAAACGCTGGTCGACAGCGGCCAGTTGAGCGTACAGCCGGTGCAGGATGAGGGGAAATGAGACAGGCCAGCCCATGGCTGGCCTGTCTCGAGGAGGACGGGCGCCCGGGTCTCAGGTGAGGGAGAGAAACTCCAGCGCCAGCAGGAGACCGTCTTCTTCCTCCAGCACCCGCACGATGCGGGCCTGGGCCTCGAAGGGAGGCAGAAGATTGCTGCTGGTCGCCAGGCTCACCCGGATGGGCTGGGCCAGATCGAACGCGTGCTTGTTCACCTCGACGCCCATGCCGTTGGCGCTGAGATCCCGGCAGACCCCCTCCAGCACCTGCTGATGCTGGAACAGGGTGACGGGGGCATTGATGACCATGCGCTGGAAGGCACGTCTTTCCTTGGTGCTGGTGATCACTGGGGACTTCCTCCTTGGTGGTGGCTCGCACGATGCGGCCCGTGAAACATAGTGCTGGCCTCCCCCCAGGAACGCCAATACAATGCGATGCGTTGCTCAAACGGGGTGCGGTTTACCGCTGAGATTATACCCGTGAACCTGATCCAGATAATGCTGGCGGAGGAATTTGAGGCATGGCGCGCGTTTTTTGTGCCCTCATCCGCCGGCGCTCACCACACGCGAGGTGCCATTGATGAGCACCCCGACATCCACAGGAGTGCCATTGATGAAGACCCTGCTGCTGATCGCCACCAGCCTGCTCTCTGCCCAGGCGTTTGCCGCCGACACCCTCACCGTCTACACCTACGGCTCCTTCGCCGCCGAATGGGGGCCGGGCCCCAAGATCAAGCAGGCCTTCGAGAAGGAGTGCGGCTGCACCCTCAATCTGGTACCCCTCGAGGATGGCGTCGCCATCCTCAACCGGCTGCGGCTGGAAGGCCAGCACAGCAAGGCCGACATGGTGCTGGGGCTGGACGATGCTCTCATCAGCGAGGCCAAGCAGAGCGGCCTGTTCGCCCCCCATGCCACCAGGCTCGATGGCCTCAAGGTACCGGGTGGCTGGCAAGACGACACCTTTGTCCCCTATGACTACGGCTACTTCGCCTTCGTCTATGACAGCAACAAGCTCAAGCAGCCCCCCAAGAGCCTGAAGGAGCTGGTGGCGCGCCCCGATATCAAGGTGATCTATCAGGATCCCCGCACCTCCACCCCGGGTCAGGGCCTGATGCTCTGGATGAAGTCGGTCTACGGGGATGAGGCACCGACCGCCTGGGCGCAACTGGCCAAAAAGACGGTCACCGTCACCAAGGGGTGGTCAGAGGCCTACGGCATGTTCCTCGACGGCGAGGCGGACATGGTGCTCTCCTACACCACCTCCCCCGCCTATCACCTGGTCGCCGAGAGCAAGCCCCAGTACCGGGCGGCCGCGTTCGAGGAGGGGCACTACCGCCAGGTGGAAGTAGCGGCCAAGCTCAAGGGCGCCACACAGGGCAAACTGGCTGACCAGTTCCTGCAATTCATGGTGAGCCCCGCCTTCCAGAACGAGATCCCCGGCGGCAACTGGATGTATCCGGTGACAGACGTGGTGCTGCCCAAGGGGTTCGAACAGATGATCACCGTAGCGAAGCCGCTCACCTTCAGCTCTGACGAGGTGGCCGCCAACCGCAAGGGATGGATCCGCGAATGGCTGCAAGCCGTCACCCAGTGAGTTCAGGTCGTCGTTCCCTCTGGTGGCTGCCCGGCAGTGCAGCCACCCTGGTCATCCTGCTGCTCTCCATTGGGCCGCTGGTCGCCCTGTTGTGGCAGGCGGGGACCCTCTCCCCCCGCGCCCTGCTAGGCGATCCCTACCTGCGCCACGTGCTGGGTTTCAGCCTCTGGCAGGCACTGCTCTCCACCCTGCTGAGCCTGGGGCTTGCCATCCCGGTGGCCAGGGCCCTGGCGCGACGCCGTTTCACCGGACGCCGCCTGCTGCTCAAGCTCTTCGGCCTCTCCCTGGTGTTGCCGGTCATCATCGCCATCTTCGGCATGGTGGCGGTGCACGGTCGCCAGGGCTGGCTGCCGCAACTGCTGCACGGCCTGGGCATGGATCCCGGCAACTACCTCTATGGCCTGTTCGGCATCCTGCTGGCCCATGTCTTCTTCAACATGCCGCTGGCCGCCCGCCTCATTCTGCAGAGCATAGAGAGCATCCCCGAGTCCTCCTGGCGCCTCGCCAGCCAGCTCGGCATGCGCTCCTCCCACATCTTCCGGCTGCTGGAGTGGCCGCTCATCCGCGGCATCTTGCCGGGGCTCGCCAGCCTCATCTTCATGCTCTGCTTCACCAGCTTCACCACAGTGCTGGCGCTCGGGGGCGGCCCCAAGTCCACCACACTGGAGGTAGCCGTCTACCAGGCGCTGCGCTTTGACTTCGATCTCGCCACCGCTGGCGGGCTCGCCCTGGTGCAACTGCTGCTGACCCTGGCCCTGCTCCTGCTGCAACACAAGCTGCAGACCACCCCGGCCAGTCGCCTCACCAGCCGTCGCCCCTGCCTGCGTCCCGACAGACACCAGAAGGGCAGCGCTCTGGTGGATGGCCTGGCCCTGACCATGGGGCTCGCCATCTTCCTGCCGCCCCTGCTGGCCATCGTGGTCGCCGGGTTCAACCCCGGTCTGCTGGCGGCGCTCGGCTCACCCCGGCTGTGGCAGGCAGGGGGGCAGTCCCTGGGCATAGCCCTGGCGGCTGGCTCCCTGGCCACTTTGCTCGGCGCCGGGCTGCTGCTCACCAGCCGCCATCTGAGGGTGCGGGATCGCAAACGGCGGGCCGCCGCCCTGTGGGAGGCCAGCGGCTCCATGATCCTGATGATCCCGGCGGTGGTGCTCTCCACCGGCCTCTTCATCCTGTTCATGCCCTTCACCGACGTCTTTGCCCTGGGCCCCTGGCTGGTGGTGCTGGTCAACGCCCTGATGGCGCTGCCCTATGTGCTGCGCACCCTCTCGGCCCCCATGCAACTGGTGGTGCGCCAGTACGATCGGCTGGCGGACAGCCTGGGGGTGCGCGGCCTGCATCGCCTGCGCCTGGTGGAATGGCCCCTGCTGCGCCGTCCGCTGGCCCTGGCCATGGCGCTCTCGATGATATTGTCCCTCGGGGATCTCGGGGCCATCGCCATGTTCGGCAGCCAGACCCTCACTACCCTGCCCTGGCTGCTCTATCAACAGCTCGGCAGCTACCGGCTGACCGAGGCGGCCGCCACCGCCCTGCTGCTGCTCACCCTCTGCTTCTCCCTGTTCTGGCTGGTGGAGCGGGGACTGGGAGGCAGGCATGTGGATCACTGATCCCCGGCGGCATTGCCGCCTCCCTGCCCCCAGGATCCGGCCGGGCACGTCCCTGGGGCGCCCCTTGGGGCAGTCACTCACGCTGCCTTTCATCAATTTTTCTTACTTGTTGTTCTATAAAACGACATTCAGGAGCCAAACATGCTGGTAATTGAGGAACTGGTCACCAGTTATCCCGACTGGCAGGTGACCTTCAGCGCGACCTTGCCCAAGGGGGAGATCACCGCCCTCATCGGTCCGAGCGGCGCCGGCAAGTCCACCCTGCTCGGCATGATCGCAGGCTTCGTGCCGGTGGAGTCGGGCACTCTCACCTTCGACGGACAGGATCTGCTGTCACTGGGCCCCGCCGAGCGCCCGGTCACCACCCTGTTCCAGGATCACAACCTCTTCCTGCACCTGTCGGTGTTCGACAACATCGCCATCGGCCTGCATCCCGGCCTGCGCTTGAATCCGGCCCAGAAAAGGCAGGTGCAGGAGGCCGCTGACAAGGTGGGCCTGGGGGAGATGCTGACGCGCCTGCCGGAGCAGCTCTCCGGCGGCCAGCAGCAGCGGGTGGGGCTGGCCCGCGCCCTGGTGCGGGGCAGGCCGCTGCTGCTGCTGGACGAGCCCTTCTCGGCCCTCGATCCGGCCCTGCGCCGGGAGATGCTGGCGGAGGTCGCCCGCCTCGCCTGCGAGCAGGGCATCACCGTGCTGATGGTCTCTCACAACCCCGAGGATGCCCAGCTCATCGCCGATCAGGTGCTCTTCATCGACGCGGGACGCATCGCCTTGCAGGGCAAGCCGGATATCCTGCACAGTAGCGATCACCCCGGGCTGCTGCGCTACCTGGGCCGCGCTCTGGCGCCACAGTGAAGGGCTGACAAGCTGATGGTATCTCCCTGTCGTTCCCAGGACGATGCCCAGCTCATCGCCGATCAGGTGCTTTTCATCGACGCAGGACGCATCGCCTTGCAGGGCAAGCCGGATATCCTGCACAGCAGCGATCACCCGGGGCTGCTGCGCTACCTGGGCCGACCGAGAGAGGCATGAGATAGGCGGGATCAAAAAAGGGGAAGCCGTCCGGCTTCCCCTTTCTCATGCAGAGATCCCGTCAAATCAGAGATTTTCCTCGGCGAACGAAGCCAGCCGGCTGCGCACCACCCCGTTCAGGAAGATGTTGGCACTGCCGTCGAAGTCCTTGAACCGCTCGACGATGTAGGTCAGACCCGAGGTCACCGGGCTCAGGTAGTTGGAGTCGATCTGGGCCAGGTTGCCGGAGCAGACGATCTTGGTCCCCTCGCCGCAGCGGGTGATGATGGTCTTGATCTGGGAGGCGGTCAGGTTCTGGCACTCGTCCAGCAGCACGAAGGTGTTCTGGATGCTGCGCCCCCGCATGAAGTTGACCGATTTGAACTGGATATTGGCCTTCTCCATGATGTAACTCAGGGACCCACTCATGTTCTCGTCCTGCTTGTGCAGCACTTCCAGGGTGTCGGTCACCGCCGCCAGCCAGGGCATCATCTTCTCCTCCTCGGTGCCGGGCAGGAAGCCGATACTCTCGGCGATCTCCGGGGTATTGCGGGTGACGATCACCTTCTCGTAGATCCCCTTCTCGATCACCAGCTCAAGGGCCGCGGCCATGGCGAGCAGGGTCTTGCCGCAGCCGGCCGGGCCGGTCAGGATCACCAGGTCGATGTGCGGATCCAGCAGGGCATCCAGCGCCATGCCCTGATAGACGTTCTTGGGGTGCACCCCCCAAGCCTTGCGGGACATCAGCCGCTCGCGGCCGAGATCTTTCAGGCGGATCTTGTTGCCGTCGTGGCTCAGCACCCTGGCCGCGAAGAAGTTCTCCTCGTCCAGCAGGTACTGGTTGACGTGGACTCCCTCCAGCAGGTTGGCATCGATGACGTGAACCGTATCGCGGCCATGGGTTTCGCTGTCGCACTCGCCGACCCGCTCCCAGAAGCTGCCAGGCACCACTTGGAAACCCTTGGCGAGAAGGCGGATGTCGTCGATGAGCTGGTCGCTGCGGTAATCCTCCACGTGGGCCAGTCCCGCCCCCTTGGCCTTGAGGCGCATGTTGATGTCTTTGGTGACCAGCACCACCTGGCGCTTCATCTCGTGTTTTTGCAGGTAGAGGGCGGCGTTGATGATGCGGTTGTCCGCCTCCTTGTCGGTGAATACCTCGGCATCCTGGGGCAGATGGTGATCGCTGAAGATGGAGATATGGCCGCTCGCCTCACCGGCCAGCGCCACCCCTTGCACTATCTGCTCGGGGGTCGCGTCACGGAATACGTCTTCCAGCGCGCGGATGGCGATGCGGGCATCGCGGCTGACGTCCTTGTGGCGATCCTTGATGTTGTCGAGCTCTTCCAGCACCGTCATGGGGATGAGCACGTCGTGCTCTTTGAAGGAGTAGATGGCGAGGGGTTCGTGAAGCAGAACGTTGGTATCCAGGATAAACAGCTTTCGGTCCGTGTTGTCCATAAGCATCCTCCTTGGCACTGAAGGTGCCACGTGTGTGAATCTCAGATGTCATTGAAACCACACGGCCGTGACAGTTTTATTACCCCCAACGCTACGCCCGATTTCACCAGCGTGCAACATCCTTTGTTCGCGGCAAGTTGTTGTATATAAAGCAAACAAAATAAGACCGGCACGGTGGCCGGTCTTATTTATCTCCCTTTATCACTCAACCGCACTTGGAATCGCCGCAGTTGAGGCAGGTCATGCAGCCATCCTTTTGCACCAGCGCCTTGGTGTGGCACTTGTAGCAGAGCGCGGCACTGGGTGGGAAACCGCTGCCCGCCGGCTGCTCTTCTGCCTGTTGCTGTGCCTGCAATTGCGCCTGCTTCTCGGCCAGGAACGCCTGCTGGTGCTCGTCCAACCCGGGCACCTTGAGCATGCCGATCTCGGTGAGATGGGTTTCGATCACGTTGCCAATTTCGGCGATGAGAGAGGGCACGTACTTGCCCTTGTTCCAGTACCCCCCCTTGGGATCGAACACGGAGCGCAACTCCTCCACCAGAAAGGTGACGTCCCCTCCCTTGCGAAACACCGCCGAGATGATGCGGGTCAGCGCCACTATCCACTGATAGTGCTCCAGGCTCTTGGAGTTGATGAAGATCTCGAACGGGCGCCGGGTCTCGTGCACCGTGCCCTCGTTGAGAATGATGTCGTTGATGGTGATGAACAGCGAGTGCTCGGAGACGTGTTCCGGCGTTTTCAGCTTGTAGGTGGTGCCCATCAACCGCTCCGGGCGCAACACGGTTTCATGCATGTGCACCACGTCATCCTGGGGCGTCGGCGCATCTTGCGGCTCATCCCGGGTTTTTACCTTGTAGGCGACGATTTTTCTGTCGATTTTCTTGACCATGTCTCGTCCTCAGAACTTGCCGTAATAGCCTTCTTTCAAGGCGTCGTAGAGGTTGGCGGCGGTGTGCAGCTCGCCATCGTATTCGATCTCCTCGTTCCCCTTCGCCGTGATGACGGTGCCATCTTCCAGGGTGAACTCGTAACTGGTGTTCTCCAGATCCTTCTCCTTCACCAGCACGCCCTGGAAGGCGGCCGGGTTGAAGCGGAACGTGGTACAGCCCTTGAGGCCGGAGTCCGAGGCATAGAGGTAGATATCCTTGAACTGCTCGAACGGAAAATCGGTCGGCACGTTGGCGGTCTTGGAGATGGAGGAGTCGATCCAGCGCTGGGCCGCCGCCTGGATATCCACGTGCCCGGTCGGCGTGACGTCGTCCGCGGTGATGAAGTAATCCGGCAGGCGGCTACCCTCCTCCTCGGCATAGGGCATGGCGGCCGGGTTCACCAGCTCGCGATAGGCCAGCAGCTCGAAGGAGTAGACATCCACGCTCTCCTTGCTCTTCTTGCCCGGCTTGATGACATTGCGGCTGTAGTGGTGGGCGAAGCTCGGCTCTATGCCGTTACTGGCGTTGTTGGCGAGCGACAGGGAGATGGTACCGGTCGGCGCTATGCTGCTGTGATGGGTGAAGCGTCCACCCACCTCAGCCAGCTCGGCCACCAGAGCGGGATCCACCTCGGCCACCTGCTGCATGTAGCGGCTGTAGCGGGCATGCAACACCTTGCCCTTCACCTTGTCGCCGAGCTTGATGCCATCTGCCGCCATTTCGGGGCGCAGACGCAGCATCTTGCCGGTGACTTCGAACTCCTGCTCCATGATGGGGGCCGGCCCCTTCTCCTTCGCCAGACGCAGAGACTCCTGCCAGCCGGTCATCGCCAGCTCCTGGGAGACCTGTTCGGTGAAGGCGACGGAGGCCGCAGAGCCGTACTTGATGCGCAGCATGGTGAGGGTCGAGCCCAGCCCCAGGAAGCCCATGCCGTGGCGACGCTTGGCGGTGATCTCCTCGCGCTGCTTGGCCAGCGGCAGCTGGTTTATCTCCACCACGTTGTCGAGCATACGGGTGAAGATGGCCACCACCTTGCGAAACGCAGGCCAGTCGAAGGCGGCCTGCTCGGTGAAGGGATCGCGCACGAAGGTGGTCAGGTTGACCGAGCCCAGCAGACAGGCCCCATAGGGCGGCAGAGGCTGTTCACCGCAGGGGTTGGTGGCACGGATCTCTTCGCAGAACCAGTTGTTGTTCATCTGGTTCACCTTGTCGATCAGGATGAAACCGGGCTCCGCATAGTCGTAGGTAGAGGTCATGATGACGTTCCACAGCTTGCGCGCGGGCAGGGCCTTGTAGACCTTGCAGGCCACCTGGCCCAACTCGTTGATCACCACACCCTCCTTGTTGGGCCAGTCCGCCCAGACCACCCTCGCAGGGTCATCCAGCGCGATGCCATCCTGCTCCACCTCCTTGGCGGTGTAGGGGAAGATCAGTTGCCAGGGGGCATCCTCCTTCACCGCACTGACGAACTCTTCGGTGATGAGCAGGGAGAGGTTGAATTGACGCAGGCGACCATCCTCCCGCTTGGCCTGGATGAACTCGACGACATCGGGGTGACGGATATCCATGGTGCCCATCTGGGCGCCACGACGGCCACCGGCAGAGGAGACGGTAAAGCACATCTTGTCGTAGATATCCATGAAGGAGAGCGGCCCGGAGGTATAGGCCCCCGCTCCCGAGACGAAGGCTCCACGCGGTCGCAGGGTCGAGAAGTCGTAACCGATGCCGCAACCCGCCTTCAGGGTCAGCCCCGCCTCGTGCACCTTGCCGAGGATATCGTCCATCGAATCCTCAATGGTGCCGGAGACGGTGCAGTTGATGGTGGAGGTCGCCGGCTTGTGCTCAAACGCCCCGGCGTTGGAGGTGATACGGCCCGCCGGAATGGCACCATTGCGCAGGGCCCACAGGAAGGGTTCATACCAGGTGTCGGGTTCGCGCTCCTGCGCAGCAAGCGCGCGAGCGACACGCTGGTAGGTCTCGTCGATAGTACCGTCGATGGGCGTACCGTCTTTGCTCTTGAGGCGATACTTGCTGTCCCAGATCTCGAGGGACGTCTCCTGCAGGGGGATCTGACGGGCGGCGGTGACACCCTCCAGCACAGGGATGGATTTGGCCATGTTCAATTAACCTCATATGAATGCAGCAGCATCTCTATGTCAAAAACACTACTAATAGTGAATGTTTACATCACAAACACAATATATAGTAATTCTGTCGTGATAAGGGCGCAGATTCTATCCTAAAAAAATGCCCCGGCCAGCAGATTTCTGGGCCAGGGCATTCAACCGGTTCAATTCCCGAGAGATTTAACGCGAAGGGCTATCTCAGGGTTTCTTGACGTATACGCTCGGTGTCTCACCCGCCATATTCAGATAGAACTCGTAGACGCCATCCGCCTCGGGCGAGAACTTCATGTCCTCATACTTGGAGCACGGGTTGACCGGTACAGGTTCCCCGCCGAGCACGGCAACGCCATCGCTCGGGCTCTTGTAACCGAAGTTGGTGCCACAACTCCAGCCGGAGTCGGCAAACTTGAACTTGTAAGGAGCCCACTCTTTCTTGAGCGTCCCCTTGGCCATGTAGAGCTTGTCGGCAACCTTGACGACCTTGCTTTCGTCGGTGGCCATCCAGTCGTTCATCTCACCACGCAGGTAGATGGACTTGCCACCGAAGTCGCTGTTGTCCGCCGCTGCCTGCTCTGCACCACCATTGGATGCGCAACCGCCTAATACCAGGGTTCCCGCCGCCAGCATCATCGTTACTGTTCTTTTGAACATGTGTCCATTCCTCAAATTATTGTGATTCCTTGGTCCATCGATGTGGACCCGGGAATTAAACCAGAGCAGGCATGACAAGAAAGGTAGAAGCATCACATTCTGTGCTTTTTATATCCAGAATGCAGGCTTTCGAATAGATATTGAGCAGATACAGGCCACAAACAACCCGATATTGGCTGGGATGATGAATGCGAGTATCAGAAAACACGGCGGGAGACCGCACCATAGTGCCCGTTTGCCCTCCAGTGAGTGCTGAATTTCAGGCAATAAAAAACCCCGCTCGAGTGAGCGGGGTTTCTTGTATTGGGTGCCTGGCAGTGTCCTACTCTCGCATGGCGAATGCCACACTACCATCGGCGCTACAGCGTTTCACTTCTGAGTTCGGCATGGGATCAGGTGGTTCCACTGCGCTATTGCCGCCAGGCAAAATCTTCAATCTGAGAAAGCTGATGTAAGTAATTCGCTCGTATTTGCTACAAGGCCAGAAACACTTCTTGGGTGTTGTATGGTTAAGCCTCACGGGTAATTAGTATGGGTTAGCTCAACGTATCGCTACGCTTACACACC